>CAZXEI010000010.1:0-9005 GCA_964639775.1 uncultured Candidatus Saccharibacteria bacterium | reverse complement strand
TCTGGTTGAAACTCCAAGAACAGTACCCATTCTGTAAGGGACTCTTCTTAAAAACCAAGTATGTGCTACCGGAGTAGCAAGCTCGATATGGCCCATTCTCTCTCTTCTAACCGAGGATTTGGTCACTTCAACCCCGCACCTGTCACAAACCACATTTTTATATCTAATTCCTTTGTATTTTCCGCAATAACATTGATAGTCTTTCGTTGGCCCAAATATTTTTTCACAGAACAATCCACCCTTTTCTGGTTTGCCGGCACGATAATTAATCGTTTCTGGCTTAGTCACTTCTCCGTGACTCCATTTCAAAATTACCTCAGGAGAAGCGAGTTTGATCAAGACTGAAATTTTATTATTATTTGAAGCAGACATAATTTAAAATAGATTAATCTTGACCTTGAATTTGGATGTCCAAAGCAAGTGATTTCAATTCGTTCAACAATAGAATCAACGAAGCTGGCCGATAATAGTTTTCTATCGGTTTGCCTCTTAAAATTGCTTCATAGGCCTCTGAGCGGCCTCTAACGTCATCTGATTTAATTGTCATCATCTCCTGTAGAGTATAGGCGGCCCCATATCCTTCCAATGCCCAAACTTCCATCTCCCCAAGCCTTTGTCCGCCAAACTGAGCCTTCCCTCCTAACGGCTGTTGCGTTATTAAGGAATACGGGCCAATTGATCGCATGTGAATCTTGTCTTGGACCATATGATGAAGTTTTAGCATATACATTTTTCCAACCGTGATGGGGCGATCAAAGGCTTCTCCCGTTCTTCCATCGTAGAGAGTAATTTGACCGTTTTCCGGCAAACCAGCTTCTTTTAATTCATTTTTAACTTCTTCTTCGTCAACCCCAATAAGAGATGGCGCCGTAACGGCCCGACCCAATTTCTCAGCAGCCCAACCAAGGTGTGTTTCTAGAATTTGACCAACATTCATACGTGAAACAACACCCATTGGACTTAAAATGACATCTATTGGCGTTCCGTCTTCCAAGAAAGGCATTTCTTCTTCTGGAAGAATCTCGGCAATAATACCCTTGTTGCCATGTCGACCGGAAATTTTGTCTCCGACCTCTATGTTTCTAATTTGAGCTATTTCAACTGTTATCTTCTGCAGAGTGCCTGACTCTAGCCTGTCTCCTTGATCGCGTGAAAATATCTTAAGCCCTACCACTCTTCCTTTTTTACCATAAGGCATAGTCAAAGAAGCATCCTTAACTTCTTTCGCCTTTTCTCCAAAAATAGCTTTAACTAATCTTTCTTCCGGTGAAAGCTCAACCTGACCTTTTGGAGAGATTTTACCAACCAGAATATCGCCTGGACCAACTTCGGCTCCGACCCGAACAATACCTCTTTCGTCTAAGTCTTTTAATTTCTCTTCACTGACATTAGGGATATCCGACGTTGTAATCTCTGGCCCTAGCTTAGTATTCCTTACCTCGCAAGTAAAATTCTCGATATGGATAGAGGCAAAGGCATTGTTTTTAGCTAATCTTTCTGAAACAACGATAGCATCTTCATAGTTCATCCCGCGATAAAGCATGAATGCTACCGTAATATTCGTGCCCAAAGCCAAAGAACCGTCAACGATAGACGAACCATCGGTCAAAACATCTCCTTTTTTCACTTTGTCTCCTCTCTCAACAATCGGTTGTTGATGATAACAAGTAAATTGGTTTCCTTGAACAAAATTTTGAAGCTGATATGAATTATTGTTAACTTTAATATGGCGCCCATCTGCTTCTTTAATAACGCCATTTTCTTCAGCCAACAAGACTCGGCCTGATTCTCGAGCGACTTTTTCTTCCATGCCTGTCCCGACCAAAGGACGCTCTGCTTTGATCAATGGGACAGCTTGCCGTTGCATGTTACATCCCATTAAAGCCCTGTTGGCATCATCATTTCTTAAAAACGGAATCAAACTAGCCGCAATACTGATTGTTTGATTGGGAGAAGCATCCATAAAATTAATCTTGGATCGATCAGCCATTACTGGACTTCCTTGAAAGCGAGCCATCACTCTTTTTTGGGCAATCTTCTTCTGATTATCTATAACCGTATCAGCTGGAGCAATATAATATTTTTCTTCTTCGTGTGCATTCAAATAGACCACTTCATTGACTAAAGAGCCATTCTTAACCCGGAAATATGGCGTTTCGATAAACCCATATTCATTTACTTTGGCCACAACTGTTAAGTGATTTACCAAACCAACATTTGGTCCTTCTGGTGTTTCAATGGGGCAGATACGACCATAATGAGAAGGCTGAACGTCTCGAGCCTCAAATCCAGCTCTCTGACGAGTTAACCCTCCCGGACCAGTCGCTGATAATCTTCTTTTATGCTCAATTTCAGCTAAAGGATTATCGCTATCCATAAATTGAGAAAAAGCTGACACGCCAAAAAAGTTTTGGAGAGAAACAGATAAAAGCCTTGGATCGATTAATCTTGATGGACTGATTTCTGATTCACCTAAAGTGGACATTCTATCTTGTGCCACTCTTCTGATCCGAGCTAATCCGATTCTTAACTGACTTTGCAAGAGTTCGGCTAGATCTCTTACCCGTCTATTACCCAAATGATCGATCGAATCAGATTGCCCTTCTGAGCTGTTGTTTAATCTGATAATTTCGCGAAGAGTAGCGACAACATCTTCGGGCTGCAATACTCTGTCTTCTAAATTAATGCTTTTTCTGTTTTTCCTTTCCGGCAATCTTTCTCTAATTTTCCAACGACCAACTTCAGCTAAATCATAGCGAGAAAAATTAGAAAACATGTTTTTCAAGAATTCTTTGGCCGTATCGGCTGTTACCATCTCACTAGGACGAATTCGATGATATATTTCGACAGCCGCTTCGTCTTCATTTTTAGTTGAATCTTCAGCTAAAGTATTTTTGATAAAAGACTGTGGGCCTTTATCAACATCTTTGAAAAGTTTTTCAATATCTGTGTTGGTTGAATAACCTAAGGCTCTCAAAAAAGTAGTCGCTAAAACTTTTTTCCTTCGATTGATTTTAACTTGGAGCAAGCCATTGCGATCAGTCTCAAACTCAAGCCAACTTCCTCTATCTGGTATAAATACAGCTTTAAAACGATTTTGTCCTCCGATTTTTTCTCCCTCAAAGAAGACTCCTGGGGATCTAATAATTTGCGCAACCACCACTCTTTCGATCCCTCTAATAACAAAAGACCCCCGGCTACTCATCATAGGAAAATCAGCCAGGAACACTTCTTCTGTTTTGGTTTTTTTATTTCTTAAATTAACTAGGCGGAAACGAGCTTTTAACGGAGCAGTATATGATTCATCTCTTTCTTTAGCATGCAGATAGGTTGGGAAATTTGTTTCTCCTAGCTCAAAACCTAAAAATTCAAGCTGAAAACGCTTGCCACTATAATCCGGAACCGGGAAAACCTCATGGAAGAGTTTTTCTATCTTTTCATCCCAGAATCTTTCCCAACTTTCTACCTGCAAACCAAGAAAATTCGGCAGGGAAAAGGGTAGCGTCGTTTTAGAAAACTTTTTTATAGTATTCATAACCCGTAATTATTTTATAAAAGAGCAACCCGGCTTATTTACTTTTAAAACAAGAAAACAAGCCCGGTTTCTGGATGTTCCCGGACAAGAAACAATTCTATTCTAACAAGAAATGAAATCAATCGGCATTTCTGTTTTAAGGATAAAGCATTTCAAAAAAATGTCAAGCTATCCATAGCGACGAATACTTAAAACCAGCCCTAATCCTAGATATAATGCCAATAAATAAGACCCTCCATAGCTTACCAAAGGTAAAGGCAAACCCACAACCGGCAACAGACCAAGGTTCATGGCAATATTAATAAAAATTCCAGCTACCAAAAAAATAATCAGGCCGACACAATAGATTCGGCCAAAGTTTCCAATTGTCCGGAAAGAAGCAATTAAGATTCTCCAAATGGTCAAACTAAAAAGGCCGAAAACGATCAACACGCCTATGAGCCCAAATTCTTCAGCTATGGCTGAAAAGATGAAATCCGTTTTGGCTTCAGGCAGAAAACCGTAACGAGCTTGTGAGCCAGACAAAAAACCCTTGCCTGTCAACCCTCCCGAACCTATCGCGATTTTAGATTGATCGATATTCCAAGAAGCTCCCAGAGGATCGTCCTGATTCCCTAAAAAATCAACTATTCTCTGCTTCTGATAATCTTCGAAACCAAAAGACCATATTAGCGATCCGGCTATTAATAAAATTAAACCTAAAGCAGCAAGATGAAGGGGCCTTATCCCAGCAAAAACAACCATCCCAAACCACAGCAAAAAGAAAATTGTTGCTCCACCGAAATTAGGCCTTAAGAAAATAAATAATATTGGCCAAAAAGCATAAAATCCTGACAAAAGAAGATATTGAAAGCGATAAAGTTCTGAATGCCTTTGAGAAAGAAATTTAGCCAATAAGATAATTAGACCGATCGCCATAAATGGCATCGGATCAAAATTAATCGAACCGATTGTATACCATCTCCGAGACCCTCTAACTGCTGGCACCAAAAATAAGCCGACCAAACTAGCCAAAAGAAGAAAATAAACAATCAATATAAAATAAGGGTTGTTTTTTATCTTTCGGTAATCGAACAAAGAAACAACCAACATTAGAATCAAACCTAAGCCTAAGAATACGAGCTGTTTATAGAAATCAGTAAAATCTTGACGATAAAAAGAAATGCTGTAAATCAAGGCTGCTCCCAGAAGAGTTAATGAAACAGATGACCCTATCAATACTTTGTCCCATTTCAAGAAGAGCTCTTTAAGCATGAATCATTTTTTTTAATTCTGATTCTGAAATAATATTAATACCTAATTTACGTGCTTCCAAAAATTTATTACCTGGTTTTTGCCCAGCCAAAAGATAATCTGTTTTTTGAGAAACGTTTTCAGACACTCGCCCTCCCTGAGATATAATTTTGTCTTTTAATTTTTGTCTTGGTTGGCTTAAAGTACCAGTAATTACAAAAATCTTTCCTTGGAGCAAGACACCTTTCTCATTTTTCAGAGACTGGATTTTTATCCCCTTCTTTATTAAATTTCTAATCAAATTTGATTTTCTGGATCTTTAAGCCAGGCTCTTAAAGTATAAATTGTTTCTGGGCCAATATCCGGTAATTTTTCTAAATCTGCCAAACTGGCTTGTGACAGCCTATCGATAGACTTAAATTCTGAAGCTAATTGGTGAGCTTTTTCTGATCCAATTCCAGGAATCCCAAGAGAAATTAAAAACCTATCGAGAGAGATTTTTTTTCTAGATTGAATTGCTTCTATTAAGTTTCGAGCTGATTTTTGGCCTAACCCATCTATCCTCGATATATCATTAATATCTAAACCGAATATATCATCAGCCGTTTTGATTAAATTATTTTGATATAGTTTCTCAATCACCCGAGGACCTAAACCGGGAATATCAAAGGCTGAACGAGAAGCAAAATGTGACAAGAAACGGAGCCTCCTGGCCGGACAAGCAGTGTTAATACATCGCCAAACAACTTCTTCTTGAGGTCGATAAAGACGATGATGGCAAACAGGGCATTTCTCGTCAAAAATAAAGGGTTTTTCCGATCCATCCCTGAGCTCTTTTAATGTTTTGGAAATTTTAGGGATGACATCTCCTGACCGTTCAACAATTACCGTATCACCAATCCTAACTTCTAGTCTTTCTATCTCTTCCATATTGTGAAGAGTAGTTCGAGAAATTGTCACTCCCGCTATTTTAACTGGCTCCAAGCAAGCTACCGGCGTAATAGCCCCGGTTCGGCCAACCTGAAGAATAATCTTTTTTACCTTTGTTGTTGCTTGAGCAGAAGAAAATTTCAAAGCTCTGGCTCCTCGATGACTTTTCCCAATCTTGCCAAGCGTATCAAAGGCATCATTCTCGTTAATTAAAAGAACTAATCCATCTATTTGATAAGGCAATTTTTCTCTTGTTTCGGCTGTTCGATGCCAGAGAGAGATCGCTTTTTTCAGATCAGAATATGTTTGGCCACGGTCCACCTTAAATCCCAAGGCGCTTAAGATTTCATGTTCTTGGCTGTGTTTTTCTTGGCCAATATCGGCCACCAAGTCATAAGCTAAAAATTTTAACCGGCGCTTAGCAGCAATCATCGGATTTAATTGTCGAATACTGCCAGCCGCTAGATTGCGAGGATTAGCATACAACTGATCTCCCGATTTGCTTCTTTTTTGATTAAAAGCTACGAAATCTTTCTTATCTAAATAAACTTCTCCTCTCACTTCAATCTCTCCTTCTTTTATCAATTTCGATAAATTCCTATTTATTTCGACCGGGAGATCATTTTTTATCGTCAAACGCAAAGGAATTGAGTTGATTGTTTTAATGTTGCTTGTAACATCTTCCCCGATATATCCATTCCCTCTAGTGGCTCCTTTAACCAAGACGCCATTACGATAAACCAGGCTAGCTGCCAAGCCATCAATTTTATGTTCTGCAAAGAAAGTTATTTTTCTCTCTCCGATTAATCTACGAACATAATCATACCAACGATATAGCTCTTCTTCTTCAAAAATATCGTCTATCGAAAGCATAGGGTAGTCATGTCTGACTTTCTCAAATTTATCCAAAGGTTCGCCTCCCACTCTTTGTGTTGGCGAATCAGGCGTAACTAAGTGAGGATATTTCTCTTCCAAATTTGCAAGCTCTCTTTTAAGTGTATCAAAAGCCGCATCTGAAATCTGAGGATTGTCCAGAACATGATAGAGGTAATTATGGTGATTAACCACCTCTCTTAGTTTATTAATACGGAGGCTGGCCCTTTCTTCATCCTCCATAAGCTAGAAAGTTACTTCTATTGCGCGACGAGTTTGACGATATTGACCGATTGAACGGATAATCAAACTGGGGGCTTCTTCTTGCAGGTAAACACTGTAACTAAGCCCATCATCAAGAAAAGTGTCCCACTCAAGATCGCTAATTTCGCATGGAGCAGAGCAGTTAAAGGAATAATAATTTTTACGTAATTCATAGGTCAATTTTTCAATGCCTGAATCAGCAGCATGTAACGCTATCACCGATTCTCCTAATCCGGTCACTGTCGCTATTTGACGAGTCACCAAGGAGCTGATGCCCAAAATCATGCCTAAAATAACTCCTAGGATAATAATGGCCAGAAATAAAGAGATGCCTTTTTCGGAATTAAACATTTTAAAGATTTAGATTTCTTTGAGAAACAGTTGTTTGAAGATTGAAATCAATATCAAGATCACTGTTAATAACATTAAAACTAACAGTTACTCGAGGCTGTTGGCCTGCCTCGTCAACAATTATAAACGAAAGATCGCCTACTGAATGATTGCTTGATGTAAGCGGAACCGTTCCTTCACTTGTCTCTTCTTTAATTTGACCATTTTCTAAGAAAAAACGGCGGCAATTTCCATCATGATCCAAAAAACGAACATTCGTTGTATCTGCTCCTG
This sequence comes from uncultured Candidatus Saccharibacteria bacterium, assembly GCA_964639775.1. Lineage (GTDB taxonomy): Bacteria > Patescibacteriota > Minisyncoccia > Minisyncoccales > UBA1441 > CAZXEI01. Next base: position 1,546 of record CAZXEI010000010.1, on the reverse strand, counting down.
GATTCTGAAAATTTTGGCCTAAAGAAAGACACCCCCCCTCTGTATCACGACGAGCCATTCTCATAAATCGGCCCATGTATTCTAAAACATAAGAACTGTCATTGAGCATGCTTTGCATCGAAACCATTTGTTCTTGATAACGAATTAATGAAGCAGCAGCCCCGAAAACTATTCCTGAAATTGCCAAGAATAAAGTCATCGCCGTCAATAATTCAACTAATGTAAAGCCTTTTGAGTGTCCTAATTTCATTTAAAACCAGTTATATAAAAAACTTTCAGCCTGGACCGGATTTCCTTTATCATACGGCCAGCTTACTTCTACTACCAATTTAACTGAATCATCCGAAGGATGAGTAATGGTCAGTTTTCTAGTAAAAATAGTTTCATCTCCTGTTTCGTAATTATAAAAACCATCTAGCGTCAATTGAAGAGGTGATCCGCTATAGGCCGAAAGGGCACTACTATCGTATTGCGTTTGCCAGTCTCCTGTTCCCAATCCCGTTCGCCAATCTTCTTCTCCGTTAACCCAATTCTTATCTCTAATATTCCGAACTACTTCCACTCCTTCTTGAGCCAAATAAGAAGCAACTAAGCGATATTGATTATTGTAAGTATATGCAAGCAATTGAGCCGAAGAAGCGTAAACAACCAAAACGCCACTAATTAGGATAGAGGTCGCTACAATCATTTCTAAAAGAGTGAACCCAGCTGACTTTTTTTTAATTGATTTCAATTCGTCCACCTGTATTTATTTTTACTTGCTTAGTACGAGAAGCGTCGTTCGATAATTTCAAAGTAATAACCACTTCGATCCCACTGTCAACATCGTTAATATAAACTTTTGGATTGGGCGGGAGGAATAATATACTGGCTGAGGTTTCTCCCTCCCCAATGACAATGCTATCTATCTCTACGCCTGCTTCAAGATTTTGAATCTCTAATCTTTCGTCTTCAAGATCGTTATAGCTCCAATTAGCGTCGCTACAATTTTCGAATAAATAATATTGCGTTGGCTCTAAGGTGCTTAAATAAATACCATAGCCACTATAATCAGAATCTATCTCCGAGCATTCAAAAGCTCTTGTTGAGACAGCCATCTGTTGGGCTCTTCTAAGATCATCAGATATTTGATGAGCCGAACGAATTAAAGAAAAGGTTTCTTCCGCCGGACGCCAATTAAAGAAAACAGTCCCCGCCATTAAAGCCATAATGGTAATTGAAACCATTAATTCAACAATTGTAAAACCTTTATTCATTTAATCCAAAATAAAAGATACCATTTAATCAGTTGCGCCCCCCATAAGATAGAGATTAATCCACCCAAAACAAGAAATGGGCCAAAGGGAACCGCCTCTTTCATTCTTTTTTTCTTCAACAAAATCAATATTATTCCTATTATAGCACCGATTAAAAAGCTTAAAAAGATTGCTAACAAAATATTGGGCCAACCGACAATCAGACCAATGATAAACACTAATTTAACATCCCCAAGCCCCATCGCCCTCCCTTTGCTAAATAAATAAAGTAACCCTAAAAAGGAACAGGC
>CAZXEI010000009.1:0-9197 GCA_964639775.1 uncultured Candidatus Saccharibacteria bacterium | reverse complement strand
TCTGAATGATCAGCATCTTTATAGCTTAAGTCTCGACCACTATGCTTAGAATGATTTCTGAGATCAAAGTCGCCTCGATTGTGGATTCCTTCTATCTCGTGCCAGCCAAAAGGAAAGTGGTAATCAACGTCCACTGCTCTTTTAGCATAATGTGCCAATTCTTCCTTAGGGACTTCTCTAAATCTTAAATTTTCTTTTTTCATGCCCAAGCCGAGATACCAGTTCCATCTTCTTTCTTTCCAATATTCAAACCATTGATCTGCCTCATCAGCTGAGGTGAACCATTCCATTTCCATTTGCTCAAATTCTCTTTGACGATAAAGAAAATTCTTGGGGTTGATTTCATTACGAAATGATTTTCCAATTTGGGCTATGCCAAAAGGAAGTTTCATCCTCATAGAATCTAAAACCAATTTAAAATCGAGAAATATGCTTTGGCATGTTTCTGGTCTTAAATAGGCTTGATTTTGCGTATCCTCAACCGGACCGATGAAAGTTTTCATCATTAAATTATAATCTCTCGGTTCAGTCGTCTCGCCACCACAGTCAGGACAGATATTTTTAGCTACCTCTTCTGTTTTAAAGCGATGATGACATTTTCGACATTCCACCAGAGAGTCGGCAAACCCACTACCCAAATGTCCTGACGCCTCCCAAGTTTTAGGGTTCAAAATTATTGCCCCATCTGTTTCTACCACTTGAGGGTGCTTTCGAATAACATCCTGTCGCCAAAATTGTTTAATATTATTAATCATCTCGCAGCCAAGAGGACCGTAATCATAACTCGCTCCAAATCCACCATAAATTTCCGAGGAAGGATAAACAAATCCTCTTCGTTTAAGTAAGGCGATTATTTCTTTCATCGCATTTTCTTTTGCCATATTTAAAGTTTAATTAAAAGGGCTTTCTTCCGACATTTCACTTACTTCTCTTACTTCTGGAGCAGTAGTCGAAATTATTTGCCCCGTCCAAGCATCCTTCCCCTGAGCTTCTGCTGATCCGATTAAAATACCGTTTAAACTTAAAGCCGAATGGGGGATTGTTACCAACTGAAAAGCAATAACTGCTTTTTGCTCGGGTTCAAGTTGTCCCACCTCCCACGTCAAACGATTGTCTTCTGGCGAAAAAAATAATTTTTCTGTTTCTTCCTCTGGGAAAACCATATCGGCAAACATTGTTTTTTCGGGTAACTCCACTGCTACCCAAATATCCTCTGCTAAATTATAGGTGTTTTTTAATTCCCAAAAAACCGTATATTTTGTTGTTTCATTAAGCTTAAGAGGAATTGGGCCGATGTCGTCAAAAAACTCATCATTAGCATAAACTTTTTGGACTAATTCTAAACGAGAATTAATTTTTGTTGTAAAAACTTGGCGAATTGAGCCAATCTCCACTTCCAATTCAACTTGGGGATTCAAGCTTCTAACTGGCCATTCTTCTTTTAAGTCAACCCAGAAATCAACCTGTCCTTCTTCATCTCTGTCTAAAAATCTTAATTCGGGAATAGCTCTCCAGTCCCATAAAATGGAATTGTGCCCGGGTTGATATGTTCCTTCTGTCGCCCTAAGGCTTTCTAAATCTAAATAATCTCCGCTGAGAGAAACTGTTAAAAATTGACCCTCGAGTGGTTTTTCAGCTATGTTTCTAAAATAGATTTGGCAATGCAGAGAATCCCCTGGATTGGCAACATAATCAAAAGAACCATTGGCTTGAAAAGATAAATGAATAGGCGCTTCGTTTATCTCAATTTTTCGACTAATTCTTTTTAATGTTGCGAATCCTTGCTCTGTCCAGACACCTAATTGAACATTAAAAACAATTTCTGGTATTTCGGAATCAGCTTGACCGACTAAGCGAATTCTTCCTCCGTCTTGAGAAATAAGAAAAGGAATTTGCCATTCACCGGGCTCTTCATCTTTTGGAACGCTGTCAATCAGCTGAAATCCTTTAGTTGTTGAAATCTTTATCCCAACATTTTCAAGTGTTTCGCTTAAAGTTGAAAAATAATTTATAGAAAATTGAAAATCTTCATCTGGCGCTACTGATTGAGGCAAACTGAGCTCCAAAGTTAGTGGGATAGAGGAAACAACCGTTGTTGCCGATGTCTCGGCAGTATAGTAAGTTTTAAGACCTTGAACCCGATAATCAACTTTTGCCTTGGCGGTTAGAATTTCTTTTTCTTGCCCAAAAATTTTAGCTTGAAAAACAAACTGTTGCTCTTGCCCCGGATAAATATCTTCTTCTAGTTGACGCCGGATCATTGTTTCGTCCGGATCAATCGGTTGAGCATATCTAGGGAATTCAAAAAGTAGCTCAGCGTTAGTTAGAGTAAAATTACCTTGGTTTTTCAGCCGCAATGTGTATTCTACCGGCTGCCCGATAATAACTGTCTCTGGCGCAATTAATTCTAATAGAAGATCTCCCCGCGAAGTGACATTGTTTTGATAAAGCCACCAGATGGTTCCACCTAGAATAATTATAATTATTAAGAGAAAAATCAGGACAATTTTCTTAAACTTGGACATAGAATAAATTCAATAAATCAATGGAAATTATAACTCAAAAGAGAGAAAAAGCCTAATTTGCTGTTGCCTTAGACAAATATTATTTTCTGATCAATTTTTAAAATTTAGCAAAGAAAGAAGATTTTTTCTTCTAATTAATACATGTGGATTTAAGAAAAAATTGAGAAACTTTTTTAAGGTTCTCTCTGTCCTCCATGCTTGTCTGAATACGTCTTAAAATATTTTTATCTTTTAAGACAATTATTCTAAGAATCTTGATTGTATTTGGCGAAATTACTTCGGAAAAATCTTCTTTCAAAAGACAATTTGCGCAGACTATACCTTCTCCAGCCACTAAATGGGAATCTGAAGATAGTTTTTGACCACAGCGGATACAGTGATAAAGGTCAACTTCGTATCCTGCTACCGCTAAAAGAGTCCATAAATAGTAATAATAAAAACGCTGATAATGACCATTGATAGAATTTAAAGCGTGAAAAGCCCCCAATGATAATAACCATATATCGTCATCAGCTAAATCCCGAGGAACAAGAATGTTTATGTCTTGAGCCATTTTTTGAGCAATAACAAATTTTTGCCAATTATGACTCAAATTAACAAAACAATTCTTTGGTCGTGCCATTGTAACAATCGGAAAATTACGACCAAAAATTAATTCAATCTCACTCCAGTTAAAAAGATTTAAACCAGCTCTTAATTTAGAAAGAATTTTTTTCTCTCCATTGGCAATAGCCGAGATTTTGCCAAAAGAATCTGTTAATAAAACCACCTTTTGATCAGCCTCTCCGTAATTTTCTCGACTCAAAACAATTGCATTGCTTTTTTCTTTAACAAACATCTTTTAGTTCTATGGCCAGATATAAATCTTCTCCATCAAGCGAGATCTCTTGACTGTCGACACAATCTTTTTTGTCTCCAATCTTCTCTATTTTAATCACTCGACTCTCTTTTTGAATGATTGATTTATTCCTCGTAATCACCGAGGCTAGCTTTTCCGATCCATGAAAGTAAAGCGTAATTTTATCTTGCGGCTTCAAGCCAGCTTTTTTACGTAAAGACTGGATAGTTCTGATAATTTCTCTCGTTATCCCTTCTTCTTTTAAACTAGAGTCTAAAAAATGACAAAGAGCAATGCTCATTTTTTCTTCTTGAACAATAGTGAAATCAGATTGTTCTTCTATCGAGTCAACAAATGAAATTTTCTTAATATTTGTTTCTTCCATTATCAAGGTTAATAATTCTTCTCTCATTGGCTTTATTCCCGCTACTCGTAACTCAGACAAAGGCTGTCTGACTTTCTGTCCGACTTTGGCTCTTGCCTGTAATGCAAGGCGGGCGATCTGTCGAACTTCAATCATTTCTTGTTCCAGAGTTTCGTCAATCAAAACTTCATTTGGTTCAAAATAATCTTTCATGTGAACTGATTCCGGCCAATCGTTTAGTTTTATTTCTTGATATATCTTTTCTGAAACAAAAGGAACAAAAGGTGCCATCAAACAACTTATTTCCTTCAAAAAATAACCAAGCATTTTGCTCGCTATTTTAGTCTCTGATCCCTGATTTTGAAGTCGAGTGCGGGACCTTCTGATGTACCAATTAGAAAAATCATCGATCAAATCAAAGAAAAGACGTGATGCTCGATCAACCCGATAATTGTCCATTTCTTCCGAAATCATTCGACCAACTCGATGAAGACGAGAAAGCATCCAATGGTCAAGCAATTGAAAATCATGTTTTTCTAAATCAATCTCTTCATTTTCTTCTTGAGCAGGAGCGTAGGTTAAATAGAATTTGGCACAATTATCAAATGTCCCCACTATTTTTTGAGCAATTTCTTTAATTTTATCTTCGTTGACAATATAGTCTCCACCCAAAGAAGATTGGCTCAAGAAATAAAAACGTAATGCGTCCGCACCGTATCTGTCTATAATTGTTTGTGGCGGAGTATAATTTTTTAAGTGCTTAGAAAGTTTCTCTCCGCTATCGCTTAAGATCAAACCATGTGCAATAACATTTTTAAAAGCCGGTTTGTTTTTACCCAAACCAATATCTTCTAGGGTTAAAGCTGTCGCCAAAACATGCAATGTATAAAACCATCCTCTTGTTTGCTCCAAAGCCTCGGTAATAAAATCAGCCGGGAAAGATTCTTTGGTTTTTTGCTGATTTTCGAAAGGAAAATGATTTTGGGCATAAGGCATAGCACCAGATTCATACCAACAGTCAAAAACTTCTTCTATCCTTTTCATTTTTTGCCCTGCAGGAGACCAGAACTCTATTCCGTCAACGTAAGGACGGTGAAGATCCAGAAGACCTTTTTCGTTGAACGGCATTAAATTGAGTTTCATTTTTCTAATTTCGCCCAGATCTAGTCCCAAATCAGATCTTTGTGCTGTATGTTCCTCTTTTGTTAATCCGAGACAAGCTGACTGAAGCGATCTTAACGGTCCACGATGACTGATGATTAAGATATTTTTACCCTGATAGCATTTATCTTTTTCTTTAACAAAACGATAGATTCTTTGCCTTAATTCAAGACCAGTTTCTCCTCCTTCCGGAGAATGAGTTAAATATTCATCCGGGGAATTGAAAACTTGGCGATAATTTTCTTCTGGTTGGTCATCAGCTACTCCAAAATTTCTCTCGCTTAGTTCCGGGAAAAATTGAGGCTCTATTTTTAAAATTCGGCCAACTGTTTCAGCTGTCTCTCGAGCTCGTCTAGTGTTAGACGAAAGAATAACATCAATCTTTGAAGTCTTGTTAAGCTGCTTGGCTTTTTCAATTACTTGCTCTCGACCTTTGTCAGTTAATGGATAATTTTCTTCGCCGCTAGCTAAAATTTTCTTAACATTGTTTTCAGCTTCACCATGCCTCATCAGCCAATAATTATTATCTGTAAATTTTTGTTCAGCTAAGTCCGATCTTGAACCAATAACTATCGTTTCCCCTTGCTCCGAAACCCACACTGGCAAAGGAGCCCCCCAATAACGATTTCGAGATACAGCCCAGTCGCGCGCTCCTTCAAGCCATTTTCCAAAACGACCTTCTTTTAAATGATCAGGAACCCAATTTATTTGTTTATTGTTTTCAACCAATTGATCTTTGAATTTTTCGACTGCGATATACCAACTAGTAACAGGATAATAAATGAGACGTTCGTCACAACGCCAACAGAAAGGATAACTATGCTCAATTTCTAATTTTCTATAAAGTAAATTCCTTTTTTCAAGATCATTTAGAATATCCTCATCTGCATCCCAAACCGTCTTCTTTTGGCCGGGCAAACCATAGCCATCTTTCATTTTGCCATCTCGATCAACGGTAATCTTTAAAGAAAGATTCTGATCTTTAGCCACCTCCATATCTTCTAGCCCAAAGGCAGCCAAGTGAACCAATCCTGTCCCTTCTTCTAGCCCAACAAAATCAGCTGATACTATTTTATGATCATTCGGATTATCTGTCGGAACAGAATAAATTGGCTCATATTCTTGGCCGATTAATTTATCTCCTTTTACTGTCCCCAATTCTTCAAATTTTTCTTCAATAATCGTCTTTCTTCCTTCCGCCAGGATCAAAACCTCTTTATTAATTTTTATCTTTAAATAATCAGCTTCTCGATTAACGGCAATAGCAAAATTAGCCGGTAAAGTCCAAGGAGTTGTCGTCCATACCAGAAAAAAAGTATTTTTTTCTCCTTTAACCGGAAATTTAACAAAGACAGAAGTGTCTTTGATGTCCTTATAGGCGCCAGGCTGATTTAATTCAAAGTTTGATAAAGGCGTGCCACAACGAGGGCAGTAGGGAGCCGTTCGATAATCTTTATAGACCAACCCTTTCTGATGAAGATATTTAAAAATCCACCAGATACTCTCGGTATAAAGAGAATCAATTGTGGCATAATATTTTTGATAATCTGCCCAGCGACCAAAACGACGAAAAACTTTTTCAATGTCATCCAGGCTTCGAAAGACTAATCCTCGACAAACTTGATTAAATTTATCAACTCCTAATTGTTCAATATCGGCCTTACATTTTTGCCCCAATTCCTTTTCAGCCAGATTTTCAATTGGCAAGCCATGGCAGTCCCAGCCCACTCGACGAGGAGCATAATATCCTTTCATCGTTTTGTACCTCAGAATTGTATCCTTAATAGCCGAAGGCAAAAGATTGCCATAATGAGGCTGGCCAGTAGCGAAAGGAGGGCCGTCATAAAAAGAAAAAAATGGTTTGTCTTTTCTCAAATCGACACTTTTTTCAAATATTCTGGCGGTCTCCCAGAAATCTAATATTTTTTCTTCCGATTTAACAGTTGGATTTTTTTCTTTATTCATTACATTTTATCCGGAGCCGAAATACCCATCAGAGTTAACGACTCTTTCAATATTTTCTTAACTGAAATAAGTAAATTTAAACGAGCTTCTTGTTTTAATCTCTCTGAATTAACAATCGGACAATCTCGATAGAAACAATGAAAAGCCGATGCTAGATTATAAGCATATTGGGGCAGTTTGTGAACCTCGTAGTTTTCTGAAATATTTATTATCGTTTCAGGATAATGAAGCAACTCTGCCATTAAATTCAATTCGCTTGGATGTTCAAGAAGAAGAGTTTTTTCAAAATTAATTTCTTTTTCTGATACATTTACCTTTTTTAAGATGCTACTGATTCTAGCATGAGCATATTGGATGTAGTAAATTGGGTTATCCGACGATTTTTTTATCGCCAGATCAAAATCAAAATTAAGATGAGAGTTCAGACTTCTATCTAAAAAGAAATAGCGAACAACATCCAATCCCACCTTTTCAATAAGCTCTGCAATAGTAACATATTCTCCTTTTCTCTTAGACATTAAGATTTCTTTCCCTCCTCTCATAACCTTAACCCATTGAGCAATTAGTATTTCTAATTGTTTTGATGGTGCCCCTAGCGCTTCTAATCCTTGTTGCAAAGGGGCAATATGACCTTGATGGTCGGCTCCCCAAATATCAATTACCTTGTCAAAACCTCTCTCAAATTTATTAATATGATAAGCAAGATCTGTCATTAAATAAGTCATCTCTCCCGAAGCTTTAACTAAGACTCTATTTTTTTCATCTCCGAATTGCGTGGTTTTAAGCCATATAGCTCCCTCTTTTTCTTCAGCCAAATCTTTTTCTTTAATTTGGCACAGCGTTTTTTCGACTAAACCTTTTTGATAAAGATCTCTTTCAGAAAACCAAACATCAAAAACTAACCCCATTTTTTCGATATCGGGCTTAATCATATTCTCTAGAATATGATCGGCTGCTTGTTGTCCGGCTTCAATAACGTCTTTTGTTTTAATAATTGATTTAAGATTATCAATATATTCACCTCGATAAGAAGATTCTGGAAAATCAAGTATTGATTCCCCTAAGCGTTGCAATTGGAAACCCGCATCATTGATATAATACTCTTTTGTAATTTGATGCCCGACTTTAGATAGAATATTTCCGAGAACATCCCCCAAAAAACCGCCTCGCCCATTGCCTAATGTTAATGGACCGGTTGGATTAGCTGAAACAAATTCAATTTGAATTTTGAGTGGATTTCTTGTCTTAATTTTTTCTTCGCCAGAAACAAAAAATTCTTGCCATTCTTCATTTAATTGCTCTGGTGTGAGAAAAAAATTTACAAATCCGGGGCGAACCACCTCTGTCCTGTAGTCGCTTTTCATTTTTTTTGCTAGCGACTCGGCTAGCTCCATCGGGGATTGTTTAAATTGTTTGGCCAAAACCATCGCTGCATTAGTAGCATAATTGCCGTGAGCCGGCTTATCAGAAGCATAAACCTGCCAATTATTATCAGACAAACAATCCATCCTTTTCAAGGCTGCAGAAATTTTTTCTCTTATTTTTTCAGAAAGATTCTTGTTCATAAAGTTCTTAATTCTAGCATTTTGACGCTAAACTGACAAAAGAAACTGAAAAAATGCTACAATGATTATTGTGGAAATTATTAAAAATAAAAAAGCTTTTTTTGATTATGAAATACTTGAGAAACTCGAGGTTGGTTTGGTTTTAACTGGGGCCGAGGTCAAATCCATTAAATTGGGCCATGCCAGCCTTCAAGGATCTTATATCCAGAATATTAATGGGCAACTTTTTCTCGTCGGTGCTCACGTTTCTGCCTATCAACCGGCCAATCAGCCCATCGATTATGATCCTCTAAGGTTTCGCCCCGTTTTGATAAGAAAGAAAGAATTAAAATATTTCCTTAGTAAAATCAAAGAGAAGGGCTTGACGATTGTACCTCTTAGAATGTATACTAAAAAAGGTCTAGTCAAGCTAGAAGCTGGTTTGGCTAAAGGTAAAAAGAAATTTGATAAGCGCGAAAAGATAAAAAAGCGCGAAGATGATCGCCAAATTAATCGATCGTTAAAAAATCAATATTAGTTCGTGGGGACGAACGGCTTCGATAGAATTTCGGGGAAAGCGGCGCGAGCCAAGGTGTCGAATCCTTGTTAAACTTTCGACAAAACACAAGTGTCAAAACACTTCGGGGCTTAACCCCCGCTTACGCTTACGCCTGAAATTATCAGAGTAAGCTTTCATAGTTTTTTGCCTCCTTTCTGGAGGAATTGTTCTTGAAGCAGTTTGCTTCTTAAGACCTTCTTTTTGAGGGCTATGCTTGTAGAAGCTGCTTGCTTCTGATCTT
>CAZXEI010000008.1:6328-9887 GCA_964639775.1 uncultured Candidatus Saccharibacteria bacterium | reverse complement strand
ATTTCTTTTTCCGGAAATTGTAGCGGCCCTTCCTCGTCGTTCATCGCTGTCCAGATTCGGACAGAAGATCCTTCCCACCAGCGGGACAGGATCACTCGTGGCGACCCCCTCCTTCTCCGGGTGGTGGTATGTTTTATTTTAGAATAGGTCATCAAAAATGTCAAGAGGTATTTATCATTTTTAGATCTTAAGATATAAATTGTTTAAAGGCGGGCTTAGTTGTGTTATTCTGTAGATATAATTAACGTTTAAAAATAATGAAAAAGATACCCTTTATTGTTCTTTCGATTTTGTTTTTGTTAAGTTTTATTCTGCCGGTTTCTTTAGTTGAGGCCGATGTGCTTCCGCCCGATTATTCTAGTGAAGAAATATCAAATATCTCTACCGATCAAGGAGATATTGAGATTGAAGAATTGGGAGAAGATGGAATTGACGGTTTCCTCGAAGAATTGGATGCGTATCCTTATGGGTCAATCGCTTCGGAAGATCTTGATTCGGCAAAAGAAGATCTTGCCAATATCTTTGCCGTAATCTTAGTATTGTTGTTGCCGGTATTGGTCGTAGTTCTAATCTCAATCTATGTTTATACTTCGCTGGCTTACATGACTATTGCTAAAAAAACAGGCACTCGTCCAGCTTGGTTGGCATGGATTCCGATTGCCAATCTTTATCTAGTTAGCAAAATGGCTCGAATGCACTGGTGGCCGATGCTTTTAATCTTGACAATGATTATTCCAATCGTGGGCATATTCGCTATCGTAGCCCTTTCGGTTTATATCTTTATCTGGCATTGGAAAATATTTGAAAGAATGGAACGCCCCGGTTGGTGGGCTTTAACTCTTTTGATTTCCGGAATAGGAATGATAGTTTTTTATGTTTTCTTAGGTATGACTGCCTGGGCTAAGCCCAATCGAGATCAATCAATTGATAAGATTAATCCTTCTTCGGATCAAAATTAATCAGAGGGTAAATAAACTTGATATTTGTTAGTTAAGGCGGTTGGAATCATAACAGCCTGAGAGATTTTTTTGTCTTCAATAATTATTTTTAAGATGGCGGCATGCATTGTTTCTTCAGAGAAAGACTGATCAAAAATGAAATTGCCGAGACTATAGGCGATCCAACCGTTTTGATATTTTTCTATCGGCTGAAGAACATGAGGATGGTGGCCAACTACCAAATTAGCTCCTGAGTCGATAGCTGTTTGAGCGATGGTCTTTTGATTTTCGTTCGGTGTTTTTTCGTATTCTTCTCCAAAATGGAAAGAAACAATCAGAACATCTGATTCTTGCTGGGCTTTGGCGATATCTTCAGTTAAAATTTCGAGATGATCGAGAGAAACCCAAGCGATGCCAGGAGCGTTATCTTGTGCTTGCCAGGCCGATGATCCTACCATGGTGTAACCCAGAAACGCAATTAAAGTTCCGTTAATATCTTTGATAACAGGATTATGGGCTTCGGTCCAAGACATGCCTCCGCCAACATAATTTATATTAGCTTCTTTTAAACGATTTAGGTTGTCTTCGAAAGCTAGTCGGCCGTAATCGAAGCTGTGATTATTGGCCACAGAAAGAATATCAAAGCCGGCCTCTTGGAGCCCGACCATTGCCTGAGGATTGGCTCGAAAAGAATAAATACTTCCGACCTTAACTCCTTGATCGGAGATCATGCTTTCAAGGTTCCCAAAAACAAGGTCAGCGCTTGAAAGATAATCGGATATTTTTAAGAAAGGCCAAGACCAGTCATTCTGTTGCCTGATATAGAAATCAACTCCTCGGTTGAGCATAATATCCCCAGTTAAAAAAACTTCAATGGTTTGAGGTTTTTGGATCAACGGCAAGAGAGAAGTGGTGTCCGTTCCGATTAATGGGTGAAGACAGAAAAAACTGACAGCAAGGAATATAATAGGAATTATCTTTAAGATCATTCTATTTTCATTATAGCGGTAAAAGAACTTTGTTTTAAGTTGGTTAAAAAGTTATGCCCATAAAAATTTTGAAGTTTTTTTAAAGTAAGATATACTGAATCAAGCTTTATTGGAATTAAAATTTTTCTATGAATAAAAAAATCATCATTGGCGCGGTCGTTCTTCTGATTGTTGCGATTCTAATTGTTCTTCTGTTTGTTTATCGGGGCATTATAAATAAAGAAGAAATTCAAATCGAAGAAGAGGAGACAGAATTGGAATTTGTTGGAGCGGAAGAAGATAAGATTTTCGAAGCGGAAGAATTTAATGTTCTGTTGCCAGAAGGTTGGTCTGGCTATCAAGAGACAGGTGATGTTTTCACAGCTTTCTTGGTTACTGGAACAGAAGAAGAGATGGGTCAAGAACTTATCTGGACTCAATTAATGGTTGAAAAATTCCCACGAGAAGAAATGACATTGGACGACCACATGAACGAGATTAAGGGGTTCTTGGAAGAAGAAATAAGCTCTTTGGGCGAAGAAAGCATTATCGTTTCCGAAGAGGAAGAAATGACCGTATCCGATTATCCGGCGAAATATCTAGAAGTAGCTTTTGATCTGGAAGGATATCAGGCAACGACAGCAGCTGTTTTTGTAGAGGGAGAAGAAACCATTTGGAGCGTGGCTATCAATCTGCCAACAGCTGATTGGCCGGAATATAAAGAGCTCTTTGACCAGGTGGTTGACAGTTTCGAGATTAAATAAAGAAAAAAGTATTTCGGAAAGATTGATGGATAGGTTTAATTTTATCCAAGGAGAATTCGGGCAAGGGCTAAAAAGCTTTGCCCGAATTTTTAATAAGAAATAATCAACAAAACATCAAACTTGTTTCTGAGTTTTATTTTCAATATAATGGATTTATGTTTTTGATATTAGTTTTCTGCTTACTTGTTTTGATTTTGTTCATATTGGTATCTTTTTGGTATAGCCAGATTGTTCCCCAGGTTTTTATTCATTTAATGGGCAGAATTCCTTATCCAGAAAAAGGACAAAGAATATTGCTTATTGCTCCTCACCCTGACGATGAGGCAATTGCGGCTGGTGGATATGTCACAAATGCCCTTAGAAGAGGAGCAGAGGTTTGGGTTGTTTTAGTGACCGACGGAAATAAAAGAGGGAAATCCCAGAGAAGAATTCAGGAATTTCGCCGAGCTTGTTCGACATTGGGAATACCGGCTCATCATCGAATTTATTGGCATTATCACGATGGTTCTTTACAGATGAAACATCGATTCGAAATACAAAAAGAGCTTAATAAAATAATGGATGAGATAAAGCCTCATGTTGTTATTTCGCCTCACGAAAAAGATACTCATCGAGACCATGAAGTGATTGGTCGAGCAGCCGAAGGATTGGCTTTGCGCCATAAGTGTATTCTTTATAAATATTTGATTCATTTTGCTTATTTCCCCAGTCCGATGAAACGAAAATCAGAAAAACATCTTTTGCCGCCTCTTAGATTAATGTTTGAAAACGATTGGCAGGTCTTTTCTTTATCTCTTCTCGCTCAAGATTTGAAAGAAGAAGCCGTTAAAGAATATCGGAGTCAGATGCATTTCCCGGCGCTTTACAATCTTCTTTTCAGTTTTTTAAG
>CAZXEI010000008.1:0-6318 GCA_964639775.1 uncultured Candidatus Saccharibacteria bacterium | reverse complement strand
AGAAAAAACGAACTGTTCTCAGTGATTGACCATTCTTGACTTTTTTCTCTATATGTGTGATATTAATAACTAGTTCTCGTTTTTCCATTGAGGAGGTGGTTCTATGAGCCAACAAGGCCCATGGATGTTGGAAGACGGAAAGTATGCTGGGCAGTCCCTGGAACAGCTGATGTTCAAAGATCCTCGGTTCGTTCATGCCTTGACTACCCGGGGCAGTTACAACGGAGCCTTGGTCGCTCATGCTCAGTGGCTTTGGAAAGCCGGCAAGGATAAAGTTCTTTTTTGTCCTTGCGGAAAAAGAGCAAAGTACATCGTGCTGTATCGAGACGGAACGGGCGATTTCAGCATTCTCGGTGCCTATTGTCAGTCTTGCGCTCATTCGGCCGGAGGGAATGTTCTCCTCGCGGCTGATTTCTCGGCCCCCTTTAAGTTTTCTCCGGGAGGGCGGAAACAGATTCTCTGTTTTTTGAAGAAATCATTCGGACTGAGTGGTCGGATTACTGCCAAGAGGGCGTTCGCATTCTTCGCGGGGAACGGTCAATGACCGTGATCCGCATCAGGGGCCCTCCCTCGCTGTTAAAGGGAGGGCTTTTTCTTGCCTTATTTTTTCTTTGCGTTACAATAAAGTCGTTATTAATACAAAGTTAAATATGAATAAGAACATATTCGGGCTTATTATAATTTCTTCTTTGATTTTTATGCCTCTTTTGGTTTTAGCCGAACCAGTTTCGGAGGAAGAGGTGGTCGAAGAAGATGAATTTATTGAAATGTCAATCGGTGGAGCCGATCTTTCGGCCGGAGCCGATTGTTTTGATTATTATCATTTCAATAGCGTTGAGATAGAATTTGATCTCGCTAATACGATTCTGATTCCCGGAGAAACCTTGAATATCGAAGGAGTTTTGAGAAATCACAATGATTATCCTTTGGTTGATGGAGGATTGTTTGTCCAAGTTTTTAGAGAAAAGAAAGGAGGCAATATTCAGGCAGGCAATTATTTGATTGATGAGTTTTGGGCTGTTGAGGAGGTTGCTTTAAATGCTTTGGGTGAAAAGAATATTGGTTTTGATTGGTCAGTCCCGGCTGGATTATCAAGCGGAGATTATTTATTAGTTGGTCATTTTCTGATTGGAACCAAAATGAATCTGTCGGGCTTGAGTTTCGTAGAAGGTATTTACGGAGGATTGAGTCGCTTTACTGTTGAAGAGCAAGCTGTAAATGAGATTTATTTTGACAAAGAATCGATTGAGGTGAACGATCAAGCATTTTTAGCACGTTCTTTTGTCCCACAATTGGATCAAGATCAGGCTGATATTTCTTTTGACTTGATTAATTTGGGTGATCAGAGCAGGGAAATCAACTTAGATGAAAGTCTTTATCAGTGGGATAATCTCGGGAGAGATCAGTTAATCTGGTCTGATCAAAGAACTTTATCTTTGACACCTGGCGGACGCCGATCGGCCAATCAAGTCTTTTCTGATCTTTCAGCAGGTGTTTATCTTTATGAAGCTAAAACAGATCAATCAATTCTAAAGGCTCGTTTTGTCGTTAGCGGTTCCGATTCTCCAAGCCGTTTCAATTTCTTGGCTTTATCTGATTTCCCGATTAAAAAAGGCCAAGATAACTCCTTTTTCGCTTGTTTTCATAACACGATTGATTCGGAAGGGGTAGAAGGCAGAGTCGAGGTTCGTTTAGAAGATGCTATTGGTAATGAAATTGCAGCTTGGGATTACGAAGGATTGATTACTCCTAATATTATGGCGGGAGTTTCTGATTTCAAAGCTCAGCGCGACTATAATCAGGTTTGGCTGAAAGGATCTCTTTATCAAGCAGATGAATTAATCGACGAAGTTTCCCTTCTTTACGATGTTGAATTTTTCAGCGACCCGGCTGATCTTAATCTTCAAATTGAATCAGGCCAACTATCAATTCAAGCAACTGATTTGGCCGGACGCTCGGTTAATAGCCGAATGATGGTGGAGATTCGTGATCAAGAAGGTAGTTTGATTTATCTCAATCCTAATTATTATGGCGATGATTTGAGAGGAGAAGTTGATTTCGTAGCCGGACAAAATTATCAAATTGAAGTTTTGTCAGGTGGGCAACGTTATGAATTTGAATATTTATATCAACCCGGATCGGGAGCATGGTTCTGGTTGGTTTTAATTGTTCTCTTGTTGATCTTAACTTTAATTCTCTATCGACGCCGAAAATCTCCAGATATGACTCAAAAAACAATGATGTTGATGCTGGTTTTCTTATTGATAGCCGGCTTTACTCTTCCATTGCTAACCGAGGCGTCAACTCAGCAGAGTTTCTTCGATCGAATTTGGCAGCAATTAACCGGTCGCCAAATGTCTTTAAGCGAGTATAATCGAGGTCCGATATTTACCGTTTCTCAAGTTAGAACGGGAGCTATTTCCGTGGATACTCGTTCAGCCTCCAAAAAGAATTTGGAATTCTTGAGAGCGCGTACGGCTGTTTGCAATAATCGAAGGATAGCAACGAATAATCCTTGTGAGGACATTTATGATTCTGGATTTTTGAGTGGACAAAGACAGTTTGCTCGTCATCTCGGCTTACAGGCTCGAATTAATTTCAGCACAAATTATCCAGTTAATCTGGTTGACGTAGCCACGGGCGAGCATAAAACTGGTGGCGACATGGTCAACTTGGGAGACGTTTTAAGAGTTGAATTGGGCGAACCGGAAGGAGAATGGTATTTCACTGGTAGTGCGTGGGACACTCCTCCAATCGCTTGGTTGGGCGATGCCGAAAAAGCTTATCAAGAAGTAACAGCCATTCCTCAAGATTATTTGACCAATTATCAGATCAATGTTCGGAGTGCTTTCGGTCTGGGTTTTGACAATATCTTGAATCCTAAAGTCGGAGCGGCCGCTACTAATCCTCTAACAGTTGATCAAGTTCAGGTTTCGGTGACAGAAGAATTTAATACTTATCAAGAAGGCGGTCAGCATTATGTGGAAGTAGTTGGGCTTGGTATCGGAGAAATTGAAGTTGAGGTTCCGGCTTCTTTCGCTTACGCTACTATCGATAATTATTGGTTTGAAGCTGGCACTGTCCCGGCAAGCATTAGAACAACGGCTATTGGAGTGGTCGCCGAGCAAGAAACTCTTTCGGTTTCTTTGTCGGCTGATCCGGCTTCAGGCAATGCTCCATTGGCAATTGATTTGACGGCTTCAATTAATCCTGATAGTACAGCTGTCGGCCCGGCTGATTACACATTCTGGTGCGATTGTGATTATGCAGGAGTAGATATTGAGGGGACAGTGAGTCAATGTGGTGCATGGATTCATCGAGTGGTGGAACAAGATATTGATTCTTACACGGCGACAGACGTTTGTACTTATGGATCAGCAGGCGATTACACGCCAAAAGTTATTGTTGAGCGAGGATTAGCCGAAGCAGCTCAAGCACAGGTGGCCGATTTAAGAGTTTTTGAAGTGCAAGGAAGTCAGCCGCGAGTTGAGGACTTGTCAATGGATCCCGAAAACTGTACTAATGACTGTCATTCTTGCGCTTATCCTCTCCAGCCAACTCTTTATTGGCGTTTCGTTAGCGATGAAGGATATGCACAAAGTGCTTTCGAAATACATTTTGCCAACAATGCGGCCTTCAACAACTACATTAATGTGACAGAAGGATGGGTGGATAGCTTAAGCGAAGCTTATGCAGTCGGAGAAGATTCTTTATCTTACGGTCAAACTTATTGGTGGCGAATTAGGGTAAGAGACAGCCAGGGTGTTTCTTCTGACTGGGCTACTTATGAGAATACGTATCAGACGATAGCTCATCCTTATCCTGAACCTGATTTCACCTGGGAGCCAGAACCACCTGTTTTGGAAGAAGAAACCGAATTTACTGACACTTCTAAGATTTATGGTGGAGGAAGTGCCAGTTATCAATGGACTTTCCCAGAGGCTCAATTACCCGGAGGGACAATCCAAGATCCTTTGATTTTAACCGATCGACATCCGACGGTTATCTTTACCGGATTGCCGACTCAGCGTTCAGTTGAAATGATCATCACCGATGCGGCTGGCTTATATTGTGACACGACTAAGTTGGTCCCAACCTCTGGTTCTTTCGGTCTCCCGGACTACGAAGAAGTTGCGCCGTAATAGCATTAACATTCAAAGCTCCTCTTTTAATGGGGAGCTTTTTGTTTTTCATAACATTATCTGTTAAGATTAAATAACGTTAATTTCTGCATTATGTTAAACGATAAATTCTCATCTTTTAAAGAGATAATCAATCTTTCTGTGGGAAACAATACGATCGAACGATATTTTATTGCCTTGTTGCTATTTTTGGCAACGATTTTGATTTTGAAAACTATAAAAACTGTTGTTCAAAAGAAACTTTTAAGGGAAGAGGGTCGTTATCAGAGAGAAAGGACAGCTTTAACGAGAGTGCTTGATGAAGTTCGCTGGCCTCTTTATCTTTTGGCGGGTATACATGTGGGAGTATCATTACTGGTTTTTGGAGAAAGAACAGGAAGCGTTCTCAATTGGGTAACGATTGTTTTGGTTGCCTATTATCTAATGAAGATGCTGCAATCTCTGGTTGACTACGGAGTGGAGAGATTTTCTCAAGTTCGAGAAGAGAAAGGGGAAGGAACAAGCGCTTCGGCGATTAAATTAATCGGCCGATTAGCTAAGATGGTCCTCTGGATTATTGGTTTTATTATTGTTCTTCAAAACCTTGGCTACAATGTCTCAACTCTGGCAGCCGGGTTGGGGATTGGTGGTTTAGCAATCGCTTTTGCCCTTCAAAACATTTTGGGTGATGTTTTCGCCTCTTTCTCGATCTATTTTGATCGACCTTTTGAAATTGGTGATTTCATAATTGTCGGGAAAGACATGGGAACGGTTCAACATATTGGGATTAAATCGACTCGGCTTCGAACTCTTCAGGGCCAGGAATTGGTTATTTCTAACAAAGAATTAACTGAAAGCAGAGTTCATAATTATCGTCGGATGAACCGTCGGAGAATATCTTTTGATTTCGGGGTAGAATATGGCACCAGTGACGAAAAGATGGCAAAAATCCCATTAATGGTTAAGGAGATAATCGATAGTCAAGAATTAGCAGAAACAGATAGAGTCCATTTCAAGGAACTTGGACCATACTCTCTTAATTTTGAAGTCGTTTATTACGTAAACGATCCGGATTACAATCTTTACATGGACATCCAGCAGAGTATTAATTTAGCTCTTAAGAAAAAATTTGCCGAAGAAAAGATATTATTCGCTTTCCCTCGTCAAGATATTTCTTTGTTGAAATAACTATTCAAAGTGAACGATTGTTTCTAATTCTTTCACTTTTTCGGCAAGATCGGGGTATTCCTTTAACTGAGGGTCTTTTTCTAATAATTCTTTAGCCGCTTGGCGGGTTTTTTCGACCAAAGAAAGGTCTTTCAAATTAGCCATGACCAGATCGGGGACACCCCATTGGCTTTGACCGGTTAATGATCCGGGCCCGCGGATAGCCAGATCTTTTTCAGCCAGCTTAAAGCCGTCTTGACATTTAACTAAGGCTGAGAGACGTCGGGTCATTTGAATATCAGAAGACCCGATAAAGAGAAGACAGTAGGATTCATGATTTGATCGACCAATACGCCCTCTCATTTGGTGCAATTGAGCTAAACCGAACCTTTCTGCTCCCTCAATAATCATGACGGTGGCGTTTGGGATGTCAACTCCGACTTCAATAACTGATGTTGTCACCAAAACATTGATTTTATTGTTTCGGAAATTTTTTAAAACCCTTTCTTTCTCAGCAGCTTTTAACTTTCCATGTAGACGGGCAACTTTTAATTCGGGGAATACTTCCTCTGATAATTTCCCATATTCTTTGGTAACGGTTTTTATCTGATCTTCTTCGGAATCAGAATGAATCCGAGGACAAACGACAAAAGCTTGTCGTCCTTTCTTTATCTCTTTTTTAACTAATTGATAAGCAGTTCGCCGTTGGGCTGGTTTGACCACTTGAGTCACTACCTCGGCTCTTTCAAGTGGTTTTTCTTTTAATAGAGAGAGATCAAGATCCCCATATATTGTTAAAGCTAAGGTGCGGGGGATGGGCGTTGCGGTCATAGACAATAAATGAGGTTTCTCTTGTTGGTCTGGTCTCATTAATCTGGCTCTTTGACGAACTCCGAAACGATGCTGTTCGTCGATAACAACGAAAGCTAATTTATGGAATTTAACTCTTTCTTGAATTAAGGCGTGAGTTCCGATTAAAAGATCAATCCGGCCATCTTTTAAGCCAGAGAGGATTCTTTCGGCTGAACTT
>CAZXEI010000007.1:0-10244 GCA_964639775.1 uncultured Candidatus Saccharibacteria bacterium | reverse complement strand
CCCCGCCAATATTCCTGAGAAAAGCAGAGAAGGATAATTTAAAAAAGCCTCATTTGCTATATCTTGCCACGATAAAAAAGCCAAAGAAACCAGCAAAGAAACTATTAATAATTTATCTGGGATTAATAAATATTTTATGTCAAACCAAGCAATCGCTAAAAAAACCAAAAAAACAATACTATAAAAAATAGCCCAGATATTGTTGATTGAAAAAAACCAAATCAAGATCAATAATATCGCTGCACTTAATTCCGTTAGAGGATAATGCCATCCAATTGGCTGACGACAATAACGACATCTTCCTTTCAGTGATAGAAAGCTAAATATGGGGATTAAATCTCGCCAACTCAAAATATGTTGACATGATGGACAAGCCGATCGACCACGCCAAACACTTTGATTAGCTTGCAATCGATAATTAAAAGCGTTGATAAAACTACCTAAAATCAGGCCCAAGAGAAATAAAAAAACATAAAACCACATAATTAGATTATAGCATTTTCGTATCAAAAAACCCGGTTCCCCGGGTTTTTGAATTAAAATCCATTTAAATTACTGACACTTCTCGCCAACAGCTGAACATTGTGTCGAATCAACATAATCTGAATACATATCACTGTCAATACACCAGAGACGAGTACCTGAATTTAAAGTCGTCTCGGCACAGTATTCAGTAAAATCGGCCACGTCTTCGTGATAAACAGTAAGCGTTCCACCCTGAGCTGCAATCTCAGCCACTAAAGAATTGATTGTGGCATCTGCACTAGTTCCACCAGTCTCAACTTCTTCATAATCACCATAGGCTCCTTTGACTGCCTCGGCTGCTGTTCTTAATTGCTGCATGGCGTTTACGATACGAGCATCTCTTGCTCTTTGAGTGGCGGCTGGGAAAGTAACCAATGTAATAGCCGCTAAAATAGCAATGATTGAGATCACTGTCAGTAATTCAATCAACGTGAAACCTTTATTATTCATAATAAATTAGTTTTAATCTTAATGATTTAATTATAGTATAACGAAAAAGAAATTTTTGGCAAGGAATTAACCGCCTAAAGCCGCCATTTGTACGGTAAAGATAGGCAGGAAAACAGCGAGGACAAGAAAGCCGACCATGCCTCCTAAAATCAGAATTAAGATAGGCTCAACGATACTGGCCAATCCATCAATTGTTCTTGAAATATCTTCTTGATAGAAATCAACCACTTTAGTTAGAATTGTTCCAACTTGTCCAGTCTGTTCACCAACCTCAATCATTTGAATTACAAAAGGATGGAACAAATCCGGATAAGCCCTTAAAGTGCTGCTTATTCTCTCACCACGCACTACCCTAGTTTGGACTTTTTCAAGAGCCTCTCGATAAGAATTATTGCCGACAATATCGCCGGTAATTTTAAGAGCATCTGAAATAGGCAATCCTGCCTCAACTAAAACTGAAAGATTTTGCGCAAAACGTGTTAAATAAAATTTCTGGAAAAAATTGCCTAAACCTAAAGGCATTTTCAACACCCATCGATCTAAAGCTATCCTCCCCTTGTCTCCTCGAAGCCATCTAATTGCAATAAGAACAGTCAAAATCAATAAAAGCAAAAGGGCTAATCCTCCCCAGCTAGACAAGAAACTAGAGATCCCTAAAATAACATGAGTAATGGTTGGCAACGTTTCTTCAAATTGTTCCAACGCTTTAAGCAAATTAGGAATCACGACAACCATTAAAAAGACAAAGGAAATAATTGTAACCACTAAAACAAAAGAAGGGTAAATCATCGCTCCTTTAATCTGAGACCTCAATCTATATTCTCTCTCCATATGATCAGCTAAATATTCCAAAGAGTCTCCCAGCCTTCCAGATGCTTCTCCGGACTGAATAACGCTAATAAAGAAATAGTTAAAAATCTTCGGATACTCTGATAAAGCTCGAGACAAAGATGCTCCCTCTTCAACTCGAGAAGCAACATCCAAAATAATACTTCGAAAGCTGGTATTATCTGTTTGCCGTGCTAGCGCCTGTAAAGCTGAAACAATAGGAATATTGCTCTGGATCATTACCGCGAACTGACGAGCAAAAGCAGCTATGTCACGGACGGCGATCCTCTTTTTAAAAACAATATCTCTTTTCCAAATTGATTTTTTTTCACCCGACTCAACAGAAACAACATAGAGCCCTTGTTTTTGGAGTTCTTTAATCGCCGCTCCTTGATTAACAGCCCTAATAATACCTTCTCTTTTAAGCCCTTTTTGGTCTCTTGCTTGATATTTAAAATCCATATTAACTTAGTCTAATAAGTATATCTCTGAGTTCATTCGGCCGCAAGGAATAAGCCAATGCTTTTTCGGCTGAAATTTTTCCCTGATCAACTAAATTAGCCAATGAACGATTCATTGATATCATGCCCACGTTAGCACCGGTTTGAATAACCAAAGGAATTTGAGCAATATCATTTTTTCTAATAAGATTACTGACTGCTGGTGTATTAATTAATACTTCGCAAGCCGGAATAAACCCTTCTGTAATTCCGGGAATTAATCTTTGGGAAGCAATGCCCAAGAGAGAACCGGCTAACTGGGCTCTGATTTGATTTTGCTGAGCCGCCGGGAAGACATCGGCTAATCGATGAATTGTTTGAGCAGCATCGTTAGTATGAAGGGTAGCAAAAACCAAATGACCGGTCTCAGCTGCCGTAATGGCTGTTGCAATCGTTTCCAGGTCCCTCATTTCTCCAACCACAATTACATCTGGATCTTCACGCAAAGTTGAACGAAGAGCCTGAGGAAAACTAACCGCGTCTGAAAAAATTTCCCTTTGGGCAATAATTGAACGATCATCTTCAAAAACATATTCTATTGGATCTTCTATTGTAATAATATGTTTAGGCTGCTTTTGATTGATTTCATTAACTAAAGCAGCGAGCGTTGTGGATTTACCTTGGCTTGAAGCACCTGTAATTAAGACAAATCCCTGTGCATTATGAGTAAATTCTTTTAAAACTAAAGGCAGGTTAAGTTCCTCTATTGTTTTAATCTGACTTGGAATAATGCGCAAAGCCAAACTAACTTGACCTCGTTGATAAAAAACATTAACTCGAAATCTAGCTTTTTCTATCTTATAAGAAAAATCAATATCTTTTTTGTCTTGAAAAATTTGATACTGCTCTTTTCCCATAAGAGCTTCCGCCAATTCTTCTGTTTCTTCGGCTAATAAAACATTTTCTTTTTCTAAAGAAATCAATTGTCCCGTCACGCGTAAAATCGGCGGATGCCCTACTGTGATATGAATATCAGAAGCTCCGGCTGCTAGGGCTTGCTTTAACCAGTTTTCAAATTTATCTAAAATCATTTAAAAATAATTAATGCGTCGCTGTTGTGCGAATAACTTCTTCCATTGAAGTAATACCTTCAACTACCCGGATTAGTCCAGCCTGACGCATGGTTAACATTTCCTGACGTTTTGCCTCCTCTGTTATTTTTTCTTCATTTGGATTATTTAAAAGAACATCGGCTAATTGTTCTGTCATTTTTAAAATTTCGAATATGCCAACCCTCCCGCGATAACCCGAAAAATTACATTCTTCGCAGCCAACTGGTTGATAAAGATAAAGGCTTTCTGGTAAAACATATTTTCCTTTAAAACCCTCTGGCATATCTCGATATTGCCCAGCAATCATCTCTTTTTGAGAAGCTGTCGCTAATACCTTCTTTTTGCAATTAGGACAAAGACTACGAACTAATCTTTGAGCTATTGCCAAGCGCAAGGTTGGCCCGATCAAAAAAGGATCAACCCCCATGTCAATTAATCTGGGGATTACGCCAGTAGCATTATTGGTATGAAGCGTTGAAAGGATAATATGGCCGGTTAAAGCTGCATGAATAGCCAAATCTGCTGTTTCGTCATCACGAATTTCACCAACCATAATCACATCTGGATCTTGGCGGACTAACTGTCGCAAACCTCTAATAAAACTATAATTAATTTCCGGTCGAATTTGAGACTGATTAACTCCTTCGATAAAATATTCTACCGGATCTTCTAATGTTACAACGTTAATTTCTTCTCTATTTAAAAGTCTCAATAAGCTATATAGAGTGGTTGTTTTACCTGACCCAGTTGGACCAGTAGCTAAAATCATTCCAAAAGGCATTTTAATCGCATCTTGTAAAATGGTTTCTTGTTCTGGCAAAGCTCCCAATTTACTTAATTCGGCGAAGCCCTGTTTAGGGTCAAGCACCCTGATGGCTGCTTTTTCGCCTTGAGTTGTCGGAAGGGTTGAAATACGAAAATCAATTCGGCGATCTTGAAATCGAGTGGAGAATCTCCCGTCTTGAGGAATTCTCGTTTCGTCAATTTTTAAATGAGCCAGAATTTTTAAGCGAGAAATCACCGCTGAGTGAACTTTCAGAGGCAATAATAAGCTAGCATGAAGCATACCATCAAGTCGAAAGCGAACTCTTAGCTTGTCCTGCATTGGTTCAATGTGAATATCCGAAGCCTTTCCTTCGACTGCTTCTCGCAGAATAACGGCTACCATTTTGATAACCGGAGCCTGCTCTATGGCTCGACTTGCCTCTGGCATATCAGACTTTAAAGTCAGCTCTCCTTTTTCCTTCTCCAGTTCGAGCTCTAATCCTTCTAATGCTTCTTTTACTTCTCTTTCGGCTGTTTGATATTTATCTAAAATACCGTTAAAAACAGAAGGCGAAATGAGAAATACTTTATAATCAAACCCGCTTCGGCGACTTAAAAACTTCAAT
Organism: uncultured Candidatus Saccharibacteria bacterium; assembly: GCA_964639775.1. Classification (GTDB taxonomy): domain Bacteria; phylum Patescibacteriota; class Minisyncoccia; order Minisyncoccales; family UBA1441; genus CAZXEI01. Next base: position 5,498 of record CAZXEI010000007.1, on the reverse strand, counting down.
GCTTCTTTCGCTTGAATATCTTGAGGATAGATCATGCCAACCTCGACCAAATCATTCTGGCGACCCATAGGAATCAAACTGTAATGTTCGGCCGAATCTCTGGGGATCAAACTCAAAATATCCGAAGATATTGACTTCGGCACTTCTTGAATCAAAGGCATATCTAACATTTCCGCCTTGAGCTGGAAAAGTTCGTTTTCGTTTATAAGATTCTCCGAAACTATTAACTCTTCTGCTCTCTTCCCGGTTTCAACCACTTTTTCGTTGATCTCCCTGATTTGCTTCTGTGTTAATTTGCCTTTTTGGACTAAAACTTTTAATAAATCCATAGCCAGCTTTTATCACTCATCTGATAATTCTGATTTTTCGAATAGGTCGCGTCGACCTATCTCTCCATCAGGATAGGCGATGTGGTAAAACTGGATCAGGTTTGTTAGCTCAGGCGAACGAAGCGAATCTTCGCTTATTTCAATTTTAGGACTTTGATACGGAATAACAACCCGACTCAGCCATGGCCTCAAGAATCCCTTAACAACAAAAAAGCTTCCCACTATTAGAAGCAATATCGCAAATAATAAAAGATATTTTGTGTTTTTCTCTAACTCTTGGGTGTCAGCCATAAAAAAACTGATTAATTTTGATAGAAAGAAGTTTCTAAAGTTATCTGATAAACATAGAGACTCAAATCTTCATCTTTTGTCGCCACTATGTTGGAAACCTGAATCAATCGAGAAGAAGATTCAACCGACTGAACAAAATTCTTTAACGAAGGATATTTACCGGTCAGGAATAAATCAAACTCTATCGGCTTTATGCCCGGAGAACTTTGCTCAACGTCTTCTTCTCTCAGAACATGATAAACCGTTGAAACATTATTGGGTTTTAATACAATCAGCCCACTTTCACTGGCTTTTTCATTCAAGAAAACCATCAAAGAAGGAAAGTCGGGGTGAGCGGGGAGCGCTGAGCTTATTTTATCCAAGGCGGCTTGCTGTTGCTTAAGACGTTGAGATAATTCAAACATATCTGACAGATGTCTTTCTCTTTCAACTAGTTCTAATTTGTTATCTTGAAGCTGCCAGGTTAAGCTTATAAATTTATCATATTCGGGTAAAGTCAAAAACATCATAACCCCCATGGCGATCAAGAAGATAACTAAGGCTGAAATAATATAATTTTTCATAAAAGAAAGGTTACTGAATAACCGAGGGAATAAAATCTAAAATTACTCTAAATGTAATCTGACCTTCTTTGTTTCTTTCGTAGTTACTTGTTTCAACGCGTTTCAATCGAGAGTCATTATTAAAAATAAGAAGTTGCTCCCCGATTATGCCATAGCTCTGAGCTGAAAGCACTATCCTTATTTTTCCCTCAACAGTATTCAACATAAAATTATCGTAAAGCACCTCAGGATGAATTGTCGATTCTAAGAGATCAAGCGCTCCAGACGCCAAATAATGCTGAGATAAAAGTTGAGAAAAGTTCTTGAACTGCATTTGATATGTTAACAGCTGCTTCTCCATTTCTTGGTTGGCCGGAGTTCTCAAATCCACTATCTGTTGTTTTACATCGCCAATTTTTCTATCTAAGTCATTGGCGCTTATTCTAAAAAATATCTGCCCGCCAACAGCAGCAACGCTAAAATTAGATTTATCCACCATGGTGGACGAGATTTTGTGCGAGGAATAATTTCGGCCATGTTTTCTATAAAGTCAGTTTATTAATTATAGCAATGACTTGGTGAAAATAAAAGGTTTAAAAAACCCTTCGAGCAGCACCTATCGCCACACTGAAAGATGGGCCAATTTCATAAGTAATTGGCTCAAGAGCATTAGGATACTCTAGTCCAGTAAAAGGATTTCCAATCTGAACATTTGTGTTCAGGACTCCAGCCAAATATTCTGGGAGACCTGGAGTTAGAGCCATGCCGCCAACTATTAATATCTTCGGTCTCTTTTCAGTAACATTTCCTTTTCTCTTAATCGATTGCCAAGATTCATTAAAAGCCGAAACCATTGAAGATAAAGACGAAATAATTATCTCTTGAATCTCGGATTCTTTTCCTGTTAAGCCTTCTTTTTTCAATAGAATCATAGCTTCTTCGGGCGATAATTCTGTTTTCTCACATAAGGCCTTAACCGTTTTATCGCTTGAAACATCTAAACTGTGACTGCTTTGTAGCCCATTTTTATCCCCGAAACTAAGAGTTGTGCTCTTGGCTCCAAAATCAATAACACAAAGAGACTCTCCGTTTTGAGAAGCAAAAATTCTAAATAAAGAAAAGGCTTCTGGTTCTAAGACAAAATTAGAAACTCCAACTAAATCAGCCACATAACGATACTGATCCATTGTTTTTTTAGGAATAGCTACTGCCAAAATATGCAATGGATCTCCCTTTCCTCCTTTTTTATCGCCTGCCGGATCTATTTTTTTCCAGTCCAGAATTATTTCGCTCATAGGGATGGGGACATATTTTGAAGCATGAAAATTTATGGCTTTTGTCAATTCGCTCCCCGTCATGTACGGAAGCTCAAAAGAGACAAAGAAACTCGAAAAATCTGGCAAAGAAAAGACTACTTTCTGGGGATGTATTTCTGTCGCCTCAAAACAGGCTCTGATGGCTTCAGCCGCTCTTTCGCTGGAAAGAAAAAGTGTTTCTTTCTCAAAAGCCCGGAAAGGCTGCCCATCATAGGTTGCTGACTCAAGATGAGCATAGTTTTTGAGCGCTATTTTTTTGCCAAATCTAGCCAGTTCAATCACTTTGACAGAAGCACTCCCAATATCAATACCAATAAAACGAGGGAAAAATTTATTTAAAACTTTCATTGACTCTTTTTAATAATGAAAAATAGCTAAAGCTAATTTGTTCTCAGGCATCTGACTGGAATCAATTAAATATATCTTTTGATTATGCTGGAAAGTTTTTCCAACAACATAATCTAATAAATCAATATCATTTAATTTTGCTCCATCTTGATGAATCGAAATAGATCCAGAAGAATCATCAACTTCTCCCCAGCATTCTTTATTTTCTGCAACAAACAAAACGCTAATTCTTCCATCTTTCGCCGCCGAAACAATCTCTGCCAAATCGTGAGATGTTTTCCCCGTTCCATTTAATTTTTGGTAGAGAGCCAAATCATCATCTCTCTCTTGTTGAAAATAAGATTCTGCTATTTTCCAAGCAGCCTGGTGTAGTTTTACTGGCTTTATCTTGTCTGGATTACCCTTGATTGAATCTTCCAGTAAACGAGGATAGCTGTTGATCTTTCGATAGATAGATAAAAAATAATCAACGCCCGCTAGAATCAATGGTGCTTTCTTTTCAATTAAAAATCCATTTACTTCTCGATTAATCTCTTGAAAATATTGCTGTATCCTTTCTTTTAAATCTTCGGAAATCCCCCCATGGCCATGGAAAACCTGATTCCCTTTTAGGCTTCTAAAATTTAAACGCTTACGAGATTCTCCTGACCTTACTTCCTCTAACCCTTGAGGCAATTTAATCCCGGGGAGACTTTCTAAATGATAAGGCGAACCTTTGAATAATTCTGCTTTTTTTTGACTTAAAGTTAAAAGATTGAATTGCCAATGATAGCACAAAAGAGGCATTAGTGGTTTGATTTGGAATCTATGACCAACCAAAGCCATCTCTTTAATTTTAAAAGGTAGTTTGTAATATTTAAAAAACTCTTGATTTGAATAAACCGCAAGACTTTCTCCTTGTTTTTGCCAGAACAAAACATTCCCCTGTAATTCTTTTATTGGATCAAGTATCTTGCCGACTTCGGTTGATCGATGACCTGCCGTCAAAAGCTGTTTTTCGGCTTGATTGATAAGATTTTTAAATTTAATTTGATCGCGACGGGAGTGAACAGAAAGCCTTTGAGTGTCAAGAAAAATAGAAACGGTCGGACCAGAAGATGGTCGAACTAGTTTCTCTAAATCTTCTTCGGGAATATCCCTGGTTAGAATGTCTTCTTGGTAATAAGTTGCCATATCGAAGAACGTATTGATTTATTATAGCCAACTTATTAACGTGAATCAAACTTAGAGAAACGGAGTAAAATATTAACCCAAAAGATCTGACCAGACATTCTTAATCGATAAAAAACTCCCTTCAAAAGACCATGCTTCTTTTCTTTAACCAGGTGACTAACTTTTAGCAATAGAATTCTCTTAATCTTGGTTGATCTTTTCCGTGCCAAATAACTTATGGCACTTTCAATATAAAATTTTCGTTTGTATTTCAAAGGGACACTTTCCCAAAAATTTCTTTGAACCACTCTCGTCCCAGCCAAAGGCCAACGTGAATAATCAAAGAAATCAAGATAAAACGCTCCCCAACGTTTTTGACGATCAACTACTCCTACGCTCATGCCATACTCTCGAGACAAAACAGGAGTTATTAACTGGCTGAGATGAGATCCTTTTAAACCGATTAAATCAGCATCTAGAAAGAGGAAAATATCGTTTTTACTGGCTCGAACGCCTGCTTCCATCGCCTGCCCTTTCCCAAGATTTGAGGGATGTCGAATAACCTGCACCCCCTTTAGCTGAGCCTTTTTGAATGTATCATCAGTTGAACCATCGTCAACAACGATAATTTCTGTAATTTCTGGACATGTTTGAGCCGCTTTTATTGCCTGCTCAATGGTCTTTCCCTCGTCAAAAGCCGGAATGATCGCCGTGACACCGTGATTAATCATTGGAACCATTAATTGAGTTGCCAGATAGCAAAATTAAGAATCGTTGCGAAAGAGACCCAAAGCCAATAAGGGATGAGCAAGTATGCCGATTTTTTTTCTATTTTGAAGAATTTCTTGATCAAAACCAAGATCAAGACCCATAACAAAAATATGCATATCAATGCTCCGAAAGGATTTCTTAAGCTAAAGAATATGATTGACCAAAGAGCATTAATAAGCAAATGGAACAGAAACAAACAAAAAGCTTTTTTGTTTTCTTTAATTTTTAACCCCTGACGCCAGATTAAATAGAGAGAAACTCCCATTAGCAAATAAAGAGTTAGCCAAGCTGGAGCGAAAAGCCAATTTGGAGGAGAGAAAAATGGTTTGTTCAACCCGGCATACCACGTATCTATTGCCGAACGGGTGAAAAAGGCACCGACTATGCCTGCCGCCTGACAAAGCAACAAAGAGGCAACAAGTTTTAATATATTTATTTTTTTCATAGCTAAAATATCATTAATAAAAAATACTTTTTTTAATTTTCACACAATTTAATTGAATTTTAAGAGAACGAATTTTCTATTTATCCACCATAACCGTTTTCTGCCGAGATTTATGACCGCCAATTATTTTTATCTTGTCGCTGGAAATGCTGAAATGCTTAGCTAAAACATCGATGAGGGCGAAATTGGCCTGATTATCCTTGGGCGGCGATTTAACTGAAACCGAATAACGATTATCGTCTATTCTCACAATTTCCTCTTTTCGCGAAGCTGGTTTTAGGTTGACTAAGATTTTCATTATTTA
>CAZXEI010000006.1:0-10389 GCA_964639775.1 uncultured Candidatus Saccharibacteria bacterium | reverse complement strand
TAATTTTTTCTAACATTTTTTCGGGAGTTTCTATTTCTTGGGTTCGGCAATAATAGTCTCCGACCATATCTAATAGCCGAACATCCGATTCAAAATCAATTAACATATTGTTGATTTGTTTCTCTTTAACAATATCTAAAAAAGAAGGGGCAAATGAATTGTTGGTGATTTTTTGATTTAGATATTTTTCTATCTCCAAAATCTTATCTTCTTCCCCGGCATAACCATAGATGAATACAAATAATGAATCTGGCAGGCAGAAATAATCTGGCTCGATACAATAGATACCGAAAACATCCCTAATCTCTTGAAGAACCGAGTCTGCTGAAAGTAGTTTCTGATAAATAAATTTAGCTTTTTGAAAATCGCTATCTTTTGTTTTATTTTGTGGGAAAACAAAACCAAAATAACGATTCCCAAAATTATTGTCTTTGATTATCTTTCGGCAACCTTCTCTGAGAGTAACTGGCTTGAGAGAGGCTACTTGTTGCGATCTGCCTACATTGATATCAAAAAGCTTCTCAATCTCCGCAATTATCTCTTTCTTCATAGACACCGGGGCACTAACCATTAACAAGATATTCGCTGGATGATAAAACCGTTCATAGGTTGATATGGTTTTTGGTAAATTAATTCTTTCTAAATTTTTTATCTGCCCAATCGGACAATCCAATGCGCTATTCCCCTGTAACGCTTGATTTTCAAACAAGAGATCGAAAAAATTCATAAAATTATCATTTTTACGCTCAATTGTTTCTTCTTGTATCCTTGCCTTCTCTCTCTTGTAAACTTCTTCAGAGAATTGGGCATAAAAAAGACGTTGCTGAAAGATTTGGAATAATTCCTTGTATCCAGTAACCGGGCTAGAGCCTGAATATTTTGTGAATAGATATGAAGTAAATCCGTTTGTTTTTAGGCTACAATCAGCCATTCTCTTCCTGATGTTTTCCGGAGAATATTCTTTAGTTCCTCCAAATTGCACTAAATGCTCAATAAAATGAGCCATGCCTGGCATCGCTATGTGCCCTGATCCAAAAAGAATCCGTGCGTCAACATAAACTGTATTGATCTCCCTGGATAATAGCAAAACAATTTTCAGGCCATTATTTAGCCTGCGTACTTCTATTTTGGGGATATACATATATAAACATATTATGCCATTATTTATTAAAAGTAAGAGGAGGGGTCTGTTGAGCGACCCCTCCCCGGGGCCGAAGACTATTTTCCTCCTCGACCACCACTACGCGGACCACCGCCAGGGCTTCCGTGTCCTGGCGATCCTTTCCCGCCGCCGCCAGTTCCAGATCCTCCCTTGGGACCGGAGCTGCCACCGCTTTTACCTGAAGACATGTCTAATCACCTCCTTTCGGTGTGGTCTAGGTTAAATACAGTATAACAAATAAGCCTTTTTGCGCCAACAATAAATTTATTTATCCAGAAGTTTATATATTAATTCTTAGAAATTTCATCTTAGCTTTTAGATTCTTAATTTACCAAAAGACCATCAACGTTCCAGCAGATATTTGATCTGTCCAACAATTTTCCGTTCTGATTCTGAGAAAAACCAAATCTCATTAATTAAGCTATGATCGTCTAGATTGAACTTAAAAATATTTAGAATAGCTTTTTGAGGAAGTGTTTTAATTGACAATCTTTTGCTTTTTATGGCTTCAGTCTTAGATAATAATTTCAAAAACTATTACTGCCGCCAGCTATTTTAATCATGGGCATGTGTTCGATTATTTATTGCGCGTTATTATTTTCTTAGAAAGGTCACTTAATAGCGTTCGCCATTGATTATCAGGCAAACTATTTAAAGATTCTTTCGCCTTATCAACGAACTCGTTTCCGATTAATTGAGCTTGCGAGAGAGCATTCGTTGATTTAACCTCTTCGATAATATCCTTCAGTTCTTTTTTTGTTTTATTCTTATCTTCAAGAAACTGGAGGCATCGATCGCGTTTTTTATTTTCCATTTCTGATAAAGCAAGAAGCAGTACCGCATTACTTCTTTTGCCCTCCATAAGATCTTTTCCTATTTCTTTACCGAATTCGTTTTCATCTCCAAAAATATCAAGTATGTCATCACTGATTTGGAAAGCCATCCCCAAGTTAAACCCATAATCAGATATTTTTTCCTCTAAATTCTTGGGGGCGGAAGAGACGATGGCTCCAATCCGAACTGAAGCTGAGATTAAAGAAGCTGTTTTTTCAGATATTATTTGATAATAATTATCTAATGTTATTTCTTTTGTTTTTTGTTTTTTCAAATAATCTACATCCTCTTTCAATTGAGCATCAGCTAAAACATCTTTAATTTCGCCCTCAATTACAATTTTGAGAGTTTGGGCCAAGCAGCTTGATACTTCTTTTATCTTAGACGTTTTTTGAAAAGATTGGAGTAAAGATGCGGCATAAAACATTCCCGCATTATGAGCCAAGGAATATCCATATTTTTTCCATGTCGTTGGCTCTCCTCTTCGGATATGGCCTCGATCGATCATATCGTCGACTATCAAGGTATAATTGTGTAATATCTCAAGCCCGGCTGCCGGATAAACAATATCGTCAGACCAATTGCCCCCAAACAAAAAACAGCTGGCCACAGCTAAAGCTGGGCGCAGCCGTTTTCCACCAACCCGAATCTGATGAAGAATCATCTCTTCTCGTTCGGGATTAAGATTGAGCTTTAAAAGCTCTTCTATCGCTGGATCAATCCTGTCTTTAATCTCTTCAAGAAAATCTTTTAAATCAATATGTTTAGTCATTATACTTGCTTTAATTTATCTTTATTTTATCTTTAAAAATTTAATCTTACCTTTCTGCAGAACAGAATTTGTTGGGACAATGGCATCAAAATCCTTAATTGCCTGCCCATCAATTTTCACCCCTCCTTGTTTTATGACTCTTTTAGCTTCAGCTCGAGAAGAAACCATTTTTGATTCAAGCAAAACTTCAATTATATTGTAATCCTTCGGTTTAAAAACAAGGATGTCTGACGGAATTTCTTTTCGAGAAAAAGTTTTAATGAAATAATCCCGAGCCGAAATAGCTTTAGCGTCGGTATGGCAAATCGAGGTAATCTCAAAGGCCAATTTTAATTTTAAATCACGCGGATTGGCTCCTTGATTTAATTCATCTTCATATTCTTTTATTTTATCCAATTCAATCCGTGTTAAGAGAGTAAAATATTTAATAATCAAATCGTCCCGAAGAGACATCACTTTTCCAAACATATTTTGCGGTTCGTCAATCAAATTAATAGTATTACCATAACTAGCGCTCATTTTCCGTCCATCCAATCCTTCCAACAAAGGACCCGTCAAGATATCTTGAGGCTCTTGTTGATAGAATTTTTGCATATCTCTTCCGGCTAAAAGATTAAACCTCTGGTCAGTCCCTCCAATTTCAATATCCGCCTTAACCTGAACTGAATCATATCCTTGCATTAAAGGATAAAGCAATTCTCTTAAGGAAACTCTTTTACCGTTTTTCATTCGCCGGTCAATATTCTCTCGAGAAATAAATTGATTTAAAGAAAAAATATCAGACTGTTGGCCGATCTCTAAATAATTAAGGGGGGCGAGCCATTCACTATTCCGATAAACTTCTGTTTTCTCAATATCTATTATTTTCCCAGCCTGTTCGATGTAGGTTTCGGCATTTTTTTGAACCGAAGAATCGTCAAGCATTGGCCTCTCGCTTTCTTTATCTGATGAATCTCCAATCAGCCCAGTAAAATCACCAATAATAAGAACAATTTGATGTCCTAATTCTTGAAAATCTCTTAATTTTAATAATGGAATCAAATGCCCTAAATGAAAATAGGGGCTCGTTGGATCGATTCCCATTTTGATTCTTAGCGTTTCGCCAGACTCCAATCTTCTTTTGAGATGATCCAAATCAATTATTTCCTCCACTCCCCTAGTCAAGGATTCTGAAATTTTGTTTTTCTTCCATCCCGGCTTGATCATCTTCTCAATAGATAGAATTATTCACCGATTATTTGAACTTGAACTTTCCTCGGTCGAGAATGATCCAGCTCAACAAAAAATATCCTCTGCCATTGCCCTAATTGCAATTCACCATCTCTGAAATTTAATGTAATGGTAGCTGGAAGATGAATCGCCTTACAATGAGCATGCCCGTTGGCGCATTCATCCGGGCACATATTAACTGTGCGAATATCAAAATTATCATGATTGTATTCGTTATCCCGAGAGGCAATCTTTTCCAAATTAGTTTTAATATCCTCCAACAACAAAGGTTCGCTCTCATTAATCATCAGAGCAGATGAAGTGTGCAAGGATTGAATATTGACCAATCCATTTTTAATCTCAACTTCAACTAGAAATTTTTTTATTTGATCTGTTAAGTCGACAAAATCAAAAATCTTTTTAGTTTGAAATTTTAAATCAAGAAATTTTGACTTCATAATATTAATTTAATTATACCAATAATGTATCGGCCACCCCTTCTTCTTGGCCATTTTTTTTAATCGCCAATCAGGGTTTACCGCTTGAGGAAAGCCGACAGCCAATAAAAGCGGAATGTCGCTGGAACAATCACTATAAAAATAATCTTCGCTTAGATTTCTGCTTAATTTTCCAGCTTGAATTAATTTTTCTTTACCAAAAACAATTCTTGAAAAACAGCCATTTAATTGGCCATTTTCTTTTGTTGCTCGGGTAGCAATAACTGTGTCGGCACCTAGCTCTTGGCCAATAAGCTTTGCTAAATTTTCAAAAGCGGCTGAAATTAAAACAATCGCATGCCCTTTTTCTCGATGTTCTTTTATCTTTTGTCGAGCCGAATCAAGAATAAATTTTTTTATCTTTTTTTGAAAGAGCACCTCTATCTCTTCTTCAAACTTGAGCGCATCTCTACCCGCCAGAACAGAGCCCATGGAATAAATAAGCTTTTTACTGTTATCAATCTTCGCTATTTTCCCGAATTGATATCTTATACCAAGCAAGATGAGTTTCCACAAATCTCTAGCCTTTATCCACTTTATTTGCCAAAAACGGTACACTATCACCAAATAAGTCTTTGTTCCCACAACCGTACGATCAATATCAAAAAAAGCTATTGGCATCAAGCTTGGACCCATCCTTTGAAGTCCTCCACGTCACTGTTGCTCATCATATTTAATCATATCACGAAGTCTCATAAAAACTAGTTAATGTTTGTTGATCGCTGCTTGAATAAACGAAGTAAAAAGAGGATGAGGGTTTAAAGGTCTGGCTTGAAATTCTGGATGAAATTGAGTTCCGACAAAAAAAGGATGTTTCTCTTTTGGTAATTCAAGTATTTCCATCAAACGGTTATCGGGTGAAGTTCCTGAGAAAATTAACCCCGATTTTTCAAGCCTATCGACGTAATGAGGATTTATCTCAAATCGATGGCGGTGGCGTTCTTCCACCAGATCTTGGCCATAAGCCTTAAAGGCGATGGTTCTTTTTTTAATAAGAGCCGGATAAACGCCAAGTCTCATCGTCCCGCCATAATCTTTTTCCCTGATATTTTTTTTCTGCCCTGACATAATATCAACGACAGGATGTTCTGTCCCTGGATTGATTTCCGTTGTATCCGCTGAAAGCCCTAAAACATTTCTAGCATATTCCACGATTGCCAATTGCATACCATAGCACAATCCCAAATAAGGAATTTTATTTTCTCTTACATATTTAATCGCTGAAAGCTTGCCTTTTACTCCTGTCGAGCCAAAACCACCCGGGACTATAACGCCATCATAATCAGACAATATCTTCAAATTCAGCTTCCCCGACTCAAAATCCTGAGAAGAAACCCATTCAATCATTGGTTTGCGTTTTAAGTGATATGCCGAAAATTTGATTGCCTCAAGCACCGAAACATAAACATCGCTCAACACAAAATCCCCCGTATTAAAATATTTACCAACAACTGCAATTTTAACTGGCTTGTCAGAATAATGAGTTAATTCAACCCATTTTTGCCATTCTGTTAAGTCAGGCTTTCTATTGGGGAAATTTAGATGCCGACAAATTAGTCGAGCTAATCCACTTTTTTCAAAATTTATAGGAACGTCATAAATGCTTTCAACGTCCGGAGCCGGCAAAACAGAATCTTCTTGAATATTGCAAGAAGTAGCAATTTTCTCTTTTCTTTTCAAATCTAGAGGCTGTTCACTTCGAGCTAAAATAATGTCTGGCTGAATCCCATAAGAATTCAGCAGACGGATAGCATTTTGTGTTGGCTTGGTCTTCATTTCGCCAATCTTTTGTGGTAGGGGCAAATAAGTCACCATAACAAATAAAACGTCTTCAGGATGGCGAAGTTTCATAAGCCGAGCGGCCTCAATGAACATAATATTTTGATAATCCCCGACCGTCCCACCAATTTCAACTATTGAAACATCGGCTTTGTGTAGTCGAGTTGAGTTTTTGATTCTTCTTAATATTTCCTCAACAATATGAGGGACTGCTTCTACGCAACGCCCTTTGTAGCCAAGAGAACGCTCTCTTTCTATTACCTTGCGATAAACCATCCCACTCGTTATATAATCCTCGCTCAGGGCATTTACCTCCAAAAATCTTTCATAGTTCCCCATGTCCTGGTCACACTCGAGCCCGGAACGGAGAACAAAAACTTCTCCATGTTCCGTTGGATTCATTGTCCCAGCGTCAACATTCAAATAAGAGTCTATTTTTATCAAATTGACTTTAACCTTCCGAGCTTGAAGAATTTTTCCAATTGAAGCAGTCGCTATCCCTTTACCAATACCCGACATAACTCCGCCTAAAACGAAGATATATTTTGCCCTTTTGGCCATTTTTTCAATTAAGATTTATTTTTAATCCGTTGTTGATAAGCATCAACTAACAGAGGACTGGCAATAAATAAGGACGAGTAGGTCCCTGAGATAATGCCAATTATCAGAGCTAAGGCGAAGAAATAAAGAGTCGGGCCACCAAAAAAGAGTAAAAAGAGTAAAACTAAAATCGTCGTGAAAGATGTTTTCAGAGAACGACCCAATGATTGATTTAAAGCATAATTAACAGTTTCAGCATAATCTCTTCCCACTCCCTTAAGTAAGTTTTCTCTAATCCGGTCGAAAACCACCACTGAATCATTAACCGAATAACCAAAAACAATTAACAATGCTGTGATGGTCGGAATATTTATCTGAGCACCGGCAAATTTACCTAAAGCGACAAAAACTCCCAACATCAATAAAACATCAAAAAATAAAGCGATTAATGCGGCTAAACCGTATTGCCAACTTGGCACTGGCCGATAGATTTTACTGAATGCCCAGCTGACATAAAGCAAAATAACCAATAACGATATTAAAACTGCTTGCTTGGTTTTATCTGTTAACTCTCTGCTGATTGTAGCCGAGATAGTTTCAAACTCATAAGAGCCTTCATCTAATTCTCCATAATCAGATAAAAAAGAAATTATTTCATCCTGATTAGCACTATCAATTTGATTCGGCGATTGGATCATCACTCCTTTTTCTCCAGCAGTACGTATCTCTATCCCTTCAAATCCAAGACTCTTAAGACCCGATCTTAATTCAATAATCGGAGGAGTGGCGTCTTTATACTCAAGATAAAAAGAGCTCCCTCCACTAAAATCAATCCCCCAATTCAATCCCCAAAAAGTCAAAACAGCTATGCTGCTTATCACTAAAATCAATGATAATAAATAAAATTTTCGACGATGACGAATAAAATCAAACATATTTTAAGATGGCCAAAGCCATTTTATTTTTTCTCCGCGTTTGCTGATAAAATTATTCAAAATAAGGCGAGTAATGAATATTGCCGACAATAAACTCAAGGTTACGCCAAGGCCTAGAATCATGGCAAAACCTCGAATAAAACTTGTCCCAAAGAACCACATAATAATTGCTATGGCTATTGTCGTTGCACTGCCATCTCTAATTGATGGCCAGGCTCTTCGGAATCCGTTTTCTACCGAACGTTTCAAATCTTTTCCCTCTCTGAATTCTTCTTTCATCCTTTCAAAGATTAAAATGTTCGCATCTACAGCCATGCCGATCGATAAGATAGCTCCACCAATACCAGCCATTGTTAAAGTAATCTGAGGAATTAATTTAAATAATGTTAAAAGGAAAAAGACAAAAAATATTAAAGCAATATTCGCCGCCAATCCCGGCAAACGATAAAAGATAAGCATAAAAATAATTATAGCCAACAACCCCCAAGCTGCTGCCACTAAAGACATGTCTAAAGACTCTTTCCCCAAAGTTGGACCAACTGTTTTTTGAGAAATAAGTTCAATCGGCACAGGCAGAGCACCACTTTTAAGACGTTGTGCGATTTGCGCTGCTTCCTGGGGCGTCATATTCCCGCTAATCACCGCCTTGCCACCTTCGATCTTTTCTTGAACGACCGGAGCGTAAAGATCATTATTGTCGATAATTCCATCACCTGTTGTGTCAATGATTGCCCCGCCATCAAGAAAAATAGCTAATGGCCGACTAATATTCCGATCTGTCACTTCGGCAAATAACTGACCTCCTTCTTCGTTGAATTCTAACTCAACCAAAGCTTGGCCCGTCATAGTATCAAGAGCGCGTCGAGCTGTCATTAAATGACGACCGGTTAATTCTGTATTTTTCCAAACTGTCTTAGCTTCGGTTATTTCCGTTGTTGAAAAAAGAATATGACTTCCTCGAATTTGGCCTTCTTCATTTTCGTCCTCAGTTTTCTTGATGATGTGGTACCCGAATTGTGTTTCAACCAAATTAGGGTAAATTTCATTTTTTTCTAAAGAAAAAGCCGCTTCCGAAAAAGCAGGCACCATGTCGTCAAAAGAGAAAAGTCCCAGATCGCCACCTTGAGCTGAAGAAGGACATTCAGAATATTCTTGAGCAAGCTCTTCAAAGTTTTCTCCGGCTAAAGCTCTGGCTAAAACATCTTCGGCATTAGCAAGGGCCTCAGAATTCATGCTCTCGGCTTCTGCAATCTCTTCCGAAGTTAAGCCCGTTTCAATCAACTCTTTAAATTCCAAAACAGGTGTCTCGCCAATCATTTCGAGCGCCTCTCTTAAATTTTCCACTCCAGGCAACTCAACCATTAATTGACGCGTACCTTCCCTAACAGCCACCCTTGGTTCGGCTACCCCGAAAAAGTCAATTCTTCTTTCAATCACATCTCTTACCCCTTCTAACGCTTCAGACCATTCTTCTTCTGGCAAGTCAGACAAATCCGCCTGATAAATTAGACTTGCTCCACCCTGTAAATCTAAACCATATCGAAAATCTCTCTCTGGCATCCAGGATGGTGTCCATGGGCCAGGATAAACAAAAGAAAAAGAAAAATAGAATAAAGCAATTAAAAGAAATAAAAACAAAAAATTCTTACGACGACTCATGATTGTCCAATATTTATTCTAGCGCGGAAAATTGCGCTTGCTAAACTAGATCTCCATCGTACCATAAAGTCTCCGAAGATTCTATAGCTTTCATTTTGGTATTCTACTAACGGCTCTCTTTGGGCATAGGCCCTTAATCCAACTGATTGCCTTAATTCATCCATTTCCGTTAAGTGGCTAGACCAGAGATCATCTAAAAATCTGAGAGATAGTGCTTTTCCTAAAGCTTTCCAATTAGCTGGGTCGATCTCTTTTTCTCTTTTCTCGTAAGCTTTTTTAGCCAGATCTTTAAAATAGCTAATTATTTCTGTTTTTGCCTCCGGACCACGTTCTTTAGCTAAACGAGATATTTCTCGATGAATGTTCTCTTCGTCGGGTAAAACAAGACTAACTTGTTCAGCAACCTCCTCTAGATTCCATGTTTCAAAAGCCCCCGCTGTATGGAATAGTACAATCCTTTCAAATTCTTGCGCTAAAATACTATCAACTAATAACGAGCGCCATCTTACTTGCCAGTCTGACGCTTCAAAAAGCGCTATTATATCGTCTCTCTTTCGGTAAACCGCTTGTCTTTGTTTATTGAGAACGTCATCATATTCACAAAGTCTTTTTCGAATATCAAAATTAACTCCTTCGACTTTACGCTGAGCTGATTCAATCGCTCGGGATATAAGTGGATGCTCGATTGGTTCATCCTCCGGAAGATTAAACCGGCTCATAAGCGTTTCAATTCTATCCCCTCCGAAATATTTAATGATATTTTTAGCTTTCGGGAATATTTCATTTTTTAAAGAGAGATAAAATTGTGAAACACCGGGCTCACCTTGCCGACCGGCTCGACCCCTTAACTGATCATCTATCCGTCGAGCCTCATGTCTTTCCGTCCCTAAAACAAATAATCCGCCTAATTTTATTATTTCTTCTTTTTCATTTGCGTCGGATGGGTTGCCTCCTAGGATAATATCAACTCCTCGCCCAGCCATATTAGTAGCAACTGTTACC
>CAZXEI010000005.1:0-11050 GCA_964639775.1 uncultured Candidatus Saccharibacteria bacterium | reverse complement strand
ACAACCCGTATGACCACACACAAATTTACGTGGGGTAATATTTAGGGGCTGGCTTTGCCAATTTGACGAAGGTGTTATTGCCATATATTTTTATTTAATACAGTTAATCATTAAATAAGATAAGCGTCTCGGTCACCTGACTTAGCACAAGCCTGTTGCCGGGCTAGGACTCGAACCTAGATAGGCAGATCCAAAATCTGCTGTCCTACCATTAGACGACCCGGCATTGTTATTCGATACTTCTAATGATTGCCAACTCTAAAGGCAATAAAGAAATGGAACTATAATTAACTTTCTTCTGCGCCTCAAAAAACAAGTCTATTATGGAACATAATTTTTCTTGAGTAAACCCTTTTGTCTGTTTTTTCATCTTGTCTTTCTCTTCCGGAGACAGATCCATCATTTCGAAACTATCGAAAGAAGGATTAATCTGAAAAAGTAAAACATAACGTAAGTAATTGATAATCGTTTGACTTAATTCGGTCGGACTAATCCCCTGGCCCGATAATTCATTCAAAAAAACAATTGCTTTGTCCGCTTTCCCGCTAATCATTAAATCAACCAATTCTGATATTTTTTGAATCTCAACCAAGCCCAATAATCCTCTTACTTCTTCTACTTTCAGCATCGGCTTTTTATGAGATAAAGCCAATGTTAAACAAGCATCTAGTAAACTTTCAGCATTGCGCAAAGACCCTTGAGCACTTTGAGCAATCAGAGAAATAGCTTCCGGTTCAGAATCAACTTTTTCTAATTTCAAAAGTTTAGTCAGTCTTTCTTTAATGTCCTCTAAAGATAGATTATGAAAATCAAAGCGTTGGCAACGAGAAACAATCGTTGGCAACATATTATAAACTTCCGTTGTTGCCAAAATAAAAACTGCATGAGCTGGAGGCTCTTCTAAAGTTTTCAATAATGCATTAACAGCATCTTTGGTCAGGCGATGGCTTTCATCTAGAATTAAAACCTTGTATTTGCTTTTAACCGGCAGAAAATTAATATCTTCTCGTAATCGCCGGATGTCATCAATCCCCCGATTGGATGCGGCATCGATTTCAATCAAATCGATTGATCTATTATTGTTAATATCCAAACAAGAATCACACTTATTACATGGTTCTGCCTGACCGTCTTTTCGATTTTGACAATTAATGGCTTTGGCTAATAATCGAGCCATCGTTGTTTTGCCCGTCCCCTTTGGTCCATCAAATAAATAAGCGTGAGAAATGATATCTTGGCTGACAGCCGATTTGATAGAGTCAACAATATGTTTTTGTCCAACAAATTCGGCAAAAGACTGCGGTCGATATTTTCGATAAAGGGCTAAATGAGACATGAAATACTAAAAAGATGATAGCAATAAAAACAGCCCGAATCAAACTTTATAAAATATCTGTGTTAAAATAAATCGAAATGAAACTTTATAATACTTTAACTAAAAAAACAGAAACATTGAAACCGATTAACCCGCCGCAAGTGACTATGTATAACTGTGGGCCGACGGTTTATCAATTTCCTCATGTCGGAAATTGGCGCACTTTTTTAGTAGAAGATTTTTTGAGAAGAAGCCTTGATTATCTTGGTTATCAAACCAAGCAAGTTATGAATATAACAGATGTGGGGCATTTGATTTCAGATGCCGACACTGGTGAAGACAAGATAGAAGCTGAAGCTGAAAAAGAAAAGAAATCAGCTCAAGAAATAGCTGATTTTTACCTCCAAGCCTTCCTCGAAGACAGTCGCCTTTTAAATATTAAATCTCCTCAAGTTATGCCTCGGGCTAACGAACATATCGCCGAGATGATTCAATTAGTCCAAAGATTAGAAAAGAAAGGATATGCCTATCAAACTAGTGATGGCATCTATTTTGATACTGCTAAATTCAAAAAATATGGCCAATTATCTGGCCAAAAGCCATCTGAGAAAAAAGCTGGCGCTAGGATTAAATTATCAGAAGAAAAAATAAATCCAACTGATTTTGCCCTTTGGAAATTTTCACCTAAGAATAAAAAAAGGCAACAAGAATGGCCATCACCTTGGGGTGTTGGTGCCCCCGGTTGGCATATTGAATGCTCGGCCCTATCTAGAAAATACTTAGGCCAACCTTTTGATATTCATACTGGCGGGGTTGACCATATCGGAGTTCACCATGAAAATGAAATCGCTCAATCAGAAGCCGCCTATAATAAACCTCAAGCCAATATTTGGCTTCACGTTGAATTCTTGCAATTAAAGCAAGAAAAAATGTCCAAGTCAAAAGGAGGATTTATTACTATCAAAGATTTAATCCAGAAAGGATATAATCCTCTTACTTATCGAATTTTTGTTTTATCAGCCCATTATCAAAGCAAGCAAAAATTTACTTGGGCTGCTATGAATCAAGCTCAAAAAAGTTTAGACAAGATATATCAAATTGCTAAAAGATTAAATTCCGAAAAATTCTCAACTAAAAAAGGAGAAAGCATCGATCTAGCAACTTATCGACGCAATTTTAAAAAATATCTTCGCCAAAATCTTAATACTCCTCAAATTATTTCTCTTTTATTGGCTTTTGCTGTCGAGATCAATCAATCGATCGACAAAAAAAAGATGGGAATGTCAATGGCTCGAAAATGTCTTGATCTGTTAGTTGAATGGGATCAAGTTATTGGAATTAATATTGAAAAATTTATTTTAAAAAAAGAGATTATCCCTGCAGAAATTCAAAGGATGATCAAAGAAAGAGAAAACCTCAGAGAGGCTAAGAAATGGGATAAGGCTGATTTGATCCGAAAGAAGATTGAAAAAATGGGTTATCGGTTAGAAGATACCGCTCAAGGAGTTCAAGCAATTCCTATTTAATAAAAACAAGGCCACCCATCATCCCGAAGGGTGGCCCACGTATTCACTTGGCTTTGCCGGAAAATCTTGACTAATTCTTCGATTCCGCTAGGAACCGAAGAGTTGTCATTATCGCGAACTCAGCCAATGGAGATATTTTCTTATTCAGCAAGGCTATCACTGAGCAAGAAACGTTTTCCCACTCTTCGAAAGCTTCCGGATTCTCTAACCGGAAAGAGCCTTCTAGTTTGAGAACATTGCCAGGATCATCCACCGATTCTCTAATGCAGAATCGGCCATCGCCAGAGAACGCTTCGTGCATTCCCTTGGTCAGGCACGATGAGAGATACTCCCAGAATCTCTCCCATTCTATTCGCGCCTGAGCGTAATAGTAAGATTGAGATTCTTTAAGGTTTTTCAGCCTTATCGTAACCTTGATGTGAGGGAAAACAACTGCCTGCTCAGTCGAAGAAGAATCAAGCCGAGAGCTCAAAACTACTTTGGCTGACTTCCTTTCCGCATCTATCGAAATAGAGCGGATAGAAAACTCCTGCATCCCGATCAGATTCTCTTCTTCTTTTAGAACTTTTGGTATCAATCGTTCTCCTTTCTTTGCATCTTGCCGTTCCATCTGGTTAGAGATGGCCTCTGCGAAGAAGCCATCGCCCCACTTCTGATTGACTCCCAACATCTCCTCAGAATCATGAATATTGCGTTAGCTATCATGTTCTCCTCCTTATCTTATAAGATACAATGATTGAGCCTTTATGTCAAGAGAATTGATTTATCTTTTTATTCGGACTACAATAATATTAACATGTCAAAATCTTTACCAGGACAACTTCCTCCCCAGAATAAAGAAGCTGAAGTTTGTTTATTGGGAAGCCTGATGATTGACGTCAACGCTATTGTCAGAGTAGCTGACTCTTTATTGGTTGAAGATTTTTATTTCCCCGAACATCAAAAAATATATCGAGCTATGTTGGATTTGTTCCAGCGTAACACGCCGATAGACGTTATTAGTGTTTCTAATATATTAAAAGAGAAAGATCAGCTTGATGCTATTGGCGGACAAGCTTATCTCTCCGAACTAGTAAGTTCCGTCCCTACTGCTAGCAATGTCTCTAATTATGCTAGCATTATCCAGAAAAAAAGAATTTTAAGAAATTTGATTAGTGCCTCTCATGAGATTGAAGCTGTCGCTCGAAATGAAGCTGAAGACAGCGATGTTTTATTGGATCAAGTTGAAAGAAAAATATTCGGTATTGCTCAAAAATCTTTGACCCAAAGATTCCGACCAATCAAAGAAGGACTAGAAAATACTTTTGAAAGAATTGACAAATTGTCAAAACATAAAGGTGGATTAAGAGGCTTATCTACCGGTTTCTCTAAGCTCGACAGTACTTTGGCCGGATTGCAAAAATCAGATTTAATAATATTAGCCGCTCGTCCAAGTATGGGAAAGAGTGCATTGGCTCTAGATATCGCAAGACAAGCAGCTGTATTTGGCAAAACACCTGTGGGGATTTTTAGTTTAGAAATGTCGCAGGATCAAATAATTGATCGAATGCTTGCTAGCCAGGCTAATGTTGATTTATGGAAACTAAGAACTGGCCGATTGTCAGAGAAAGGAGAACAAAATGATTTCTCTCGGATCCAAGGAGCTTTAGGAATTTTATCGGAGGCACCTATTTTTATCGATGATAGCTCTGGTATAAATATTCTTCAAATGAGAGCAATGGCTCGAAGACTTCAGGCCAATTATGGGCTTGGGCTTCTTATTGTCGACTATCTGCAATTAATGCAACCGATGAATTCCATGCAATCAATGGTTCAACAAGTAACGGAAAATTCTAGAGCATTAAAGGGGATCGCCAAAGAGCTAGATATACCCGTTCTGGTTTTATCTCAATTATCCCGAGCTGTTGAGCAAAGAACTCCTCATCGACCAAGGCTTTCAGACCTAAGAGAATCAGGCAGTATCGAACAAGATGCTGATGTAGTTATGTTTATTTATCGCGAAGATTTTTATAAAGAAAACCCATCTCAAGAAAATGTTGCCGATATTATTATCGCTAAACATAGAAATGGTCCTATCGGACAAGTCCCTCTTTATTTTGATGGTCCTAGAGTGACTTTCCGAAACCTCGAGGAAAGCTCTTTCGACAAACAAGATGTTTTCTAATATTCTCAAACAATTGATTGGCCAACTTATTAAATGGCCAGGCGTTGGTTCTCGGGTAGCTACAAGATATGCTTTGTATTTAGCCCATCTTGATTCTGAAGAACGAAAGATTCTTGTCCAAACTATTGAATCTCTGGATAGATTAAAATCATGTAGCTTCTGTCATTATTTTTTTGATTCTATAAATAAAGAATCTCTCTGTCCTATTTGCCGTGATCAACAAAGGCAGAACCAAATTCTTTGCGTCGTTGAAAAAGAAACTGATCTTAACGCTATCGAAGAAACCGGGAGTTATCGAGGACGCTATTTCATAATCGGTCCGGCAATTATTTGGTTCGAAACAGAAAACTTAAAAAATAGGGCGAAAGAATTAGTTGATCGCTTAAAACAACAAGAAATCGAAGAAATCATTCTGGCCATCAACCCCACCACTGAAGGAATGGCCCTGATTGATTATTTGAAGAAAACAATTCATCAACATTTTCCCAATATAAAAACAACAACCCCGAGGCAAGGATTGCCTCGAGGAGCCGAATTAGAATACGCCGACCCAGAAACTCTTAAGAACGCTCTTAAAGAGAGATCTAGTTAAGCTTTTATATCAATTATCTCTACTTCAGTAAAAGGTTGACGATGACCTTGTTTTTTCTGATAACGCTTTTTAGCCTTATACTTAAGAATAGTTATCTTTGGACCCTTGGCTTGCGTTAGTATTTTCCCTTCAACTGAGGCATTCTTAACTATGGGTTGACCAACATTAACATCTTTATCATCGGAGACCATCAAAACTTGGCTAAATTTAATTTTAGCTCCTTCTTTTTTATCTAACTTTTCAACCTTAATACGATCACCGACTGAAACCAAATATTGCTTTCCGCCTGTTTCAATAATAGCAAACATATTTTTAGTAAATTAAGACCCCGCAGCCCCGACGGGATTCGAACCCGTGTGACATGGCTGAGAACCATGTATCCTGAACCACTAGATGACGGGGCCCAGAAAACAGGATTATTGTAACACAAAAAAAGCTAATCGCCAATCTCCGGAGGAATCTGATAATAATTTATTATATATTGAGCTAATTTTTGAAAAATAGGAGCAGCCGATTCTGAAGAATTAATAGCTTGAGGCGCATCGAGTTTCACCAGAATAGTAAAACGGGGGTCTAAAGCCGGACCATAGCCGATAAATCCATGAATAGTCTCCTCTAAATACCCTCCTCCCGTTTTCGGAATTTGCGCCGTTCCTGTTTTGCCAGCAATTAAATACCCTTCCACTCCTGCCTGGCGACCATACCCTTCGCTTACCACATCAACCATCATCATCGTTGTTTGAGCTGCCACCCGAGGATTTATAACCAAATCCATCTCTTCTGGTTGAGTGTAAACAATCTCTCCATTGCCCTGAACCCGTCTTCCCACTACAAATGGCTTCATCATTATTCCGTCGTTAGCAATCGCGTTAATAGCCGTAATAAGCTGTATCGGCGTAACAGCAATCCCCTGTCCAAAAGAAGCCGTCGCCAGATCTCTTTCGTACCCTCTCTTTAAAGTTTGATTAGCTGAAAACTCCTCTCCTGCTAAATCAACACCTGTTGGACGAGTGAACCCGAATCGATCAACATATTCTAGAAACAATTCTTTCCCTAGGGCTTGTTGGACAAAAACCGATCCCGTATTAATTGATTTATTGAGAACTTCGATCATCGATTGTTCCCCCCAAACCCTTTGACGGTAATTATAAATCGGTGGACCTCCAACCGAAACAGACCCTGTATCATGATAAGTCATTTCTGGAGTCACTTTTTCTTCGTTTAAACCGGCAGCCATTGTCACAACTTTGAACATTGACCCCGGCTCAAAAAGCTTCTGAGTGGCTGGATTAAGAAAGTGATCCATCTCCGATTGACCGTAATAATTCGGATTAAAGCTAGGATAACTGGCCATCGCTAAAACTTTGCCGGTATGCGGTTCTGACACAATAATTGTTCCACTTTCAATCGCCCACTCTTCCAATGCTTCTTTTAATAGTTGCTCAGCTTTAAATTGAATATTGTAATCTAGCGTTAGGTAAAGATCATCGCCAGATTCAGGACCGGATTCAGTTTGGCTATCATACAAATTAAGAAAATTAAAAATTCTCGTTACGCTTGATTCGCCTTGTAAATATGATTCATATTCGCCTTCTATCCCATATTGTCCAACCTGATAACCTCCGAGAAATCCAACTACCTGGGCAGCCATTTCATCTTGAGGATAAAAACGAATCAACTGCTCTTCTGTTTGATTCAGTAATGGATGATCGAGTCTTCGAATTAATTCCATTTGTTCATCGCTTAAATTTAAACAAACAATTTTTTGGTCAACTAGTTCGTTAAAGTCTTGATCGATGATTTCTGAGAGAACATCAACCAGCTCAATATCTTCCAAAATTTTCGAAGGATAAAGATAAATAACATTTCTTTCTTCATTTGTAGCTAAATATTCTCCTCCGTTAAAAAAAATACGGCCTCTATCACCGCTAACTTCTTGCAACAATTCTTGCTGCCCTTGCGCTCTGGCCCGATAAAGATCGCCTCTTATAATTTGCAGAAAGAAAAGACGGCTAACTAAGGCCGAGCTCATAAAAAGGAGAATTAAAATAAAAAAATAGAAACGAGGTTTCGACATTTGTTAGCGAATGGCAGCGAAAGTATTTTCGTTGATACTGATATAGTTAATCTCTTTCACCTCTTCTAATTCTAAATCATTGATCGCTGGCCAAAGCCCCGCCAGAGAAGAAGAAGAGGCATAAACGTTTTCCATTTCTCTTAAAGATTCTTCCAATTCTGCCACCTTCACTCGCCCATTATTGATTTGATAACCATATTCATTGATGGCCACAATTTGCATGGCATAAAAAACCATGAGAGACATTAAAGCTAAGATGTTAACGGCAACAATGAATTTTAATTTTGGCATGTTTTTTTATTTAATTTTTCGAGCCGCTCTTAGTCGGGCTGAACGAGCCCTTCTATTTTTACTTATTTCTTCCTCCGAAGGCTTAATCGTCCTTTTTGTGATTAGATCAACTATTCCTTCTTGCTCTTTTGTCTTTAAAAACTGTTTTACTATTCTATCTTCCAATTCATGAAATGAGATAATTACTACTCTGCCTCCAGGAGCCAAGGTTTCAATAATTTGAGGCAAAACTTGAGACAAGTTAGACAATTCGCGATTGACTGTTATGCGCAATGCCTGGAATGTCTTGGTGGCCGGATGTAACCGGCGGCCTTTTCGATACCATTCTGGAACCGATTTTTCAATTACTTCCACTAAATCTTTTGTTGTTTCAATAGGAGCAAGTTGGCGTTCGGCTACAATATTCTCGGCAATCTTGCGCCAAAACCTCTCTTGGCCATAATCACGAATCATAGCGGCAATCTCTTCTTCCGACCAACGATTAATAATTGTCCAAGCATCAATATCGTTTTGATCATTAAAACGCATATCCAGAGATTCGTTTAATAAAAAACTGAATCCATGGCCAGATTTTTCCAAATGCCAACTTGAGAACCCAAGGTCCATAATTATTCCATGAACAGGATTGAAGTTGTTTTCACGAACTATGTCAGATAAATGGATGAAATTATCACAAGCAAGAATGATTCTGTCTTTAAAACCCTCTTGAATCGCCTCTTTCCCTAATCTATCAATGAGCTCTGGCGTCCAGTCGATCCCTAACACCATTCCCTTCGGTGCATTTTTCTTTAAAATTAATCGAGCATGACCACCACCATTTATAGTCGCATCCACAAAATTTTCGTTTTTTTGAGGAGCCAGGCACTCAATTAATTCTTTTTGGAGCACCGGAATATGCATAAAATGTTTGGCTAAATACCTAATTCTCTTAATCTCTCAGCAATGTTTCCCACTTCTTTCTCAGTTTTATTCTTATAATCGCCCCAAAGCTTCTTGCTCCATATTTCGATTCTATTGTAGAGACCGATAACAATAGCTTCTTTTTCTAATTCAGCATATTCCTTAAGATAATCTGGTAATAAAATTCTTCCGGCTTTATCAATATCGACTTCCATTGCTCCCGCAAGCATAATTCTAGCCAAACCACGAGCATCTGATTGCGAAAAAGGCAGGTTGCTGAGTTTTTCAGCTAGTGCCTGCCATTCTTTCTTAGGATATAAAAATAAGCTTCTGTCCAATCCTCGTGTGACAACCGCCTTGCTTCCAAGCCCAGCCCTAAACTTCGCAGGCACAGCCAAGCGCTTCTTGTTGTCTATTAGATATTTATATTCACCAATAAACATTTTATTTATCCACTTTTTAGATGATTTATCCCCACTTCCATCCACATTTATCCATCTGCCGTCACTTTAGCCCATTATAATATAAATGTCAAACACTTTTATATATTGCCAAAAACCTTATTTTTCCGTTAACTTATTAACAAATTATCCCCACAAACCAAAAAACCCGCCTGAGTAAAGCGGGTTTTAAGAAGAAGTTACTTTTAATTCAATTTTCTGGCCTGATCAATCGTCCGATAAAGAGATTTTTGAGATCGATAAATACGAGCTTCTTTCTGTCTATTCTCAACCCAACGACCCAATAAAATCCATTGCTTACGAAGAATGAATAAGCAAAGCAAGCTAACCAACAAAGGAATAATTAGATATCTAGTCAATGTTCCGCCTATGCCCGTAGGTACGATGGCCGCACCTGCAACGGCACGACGAGTAACTTGAATAGTTGCCGTATCCGAAACAATATGATCACCGATTCTGGCCTGAGCCGTATTAGTCAATGGAGTTGTCCCATAATTGAAGTAAGAAGCAGCCGAAATAATTGCACGGAAAGTAACTTTTTTCGTTTGCCCAGGAGAAATATTGCCCAAGTTAATGCTTGAGGTTATGTTTTGTGACGTTAAAATTCCGTCAACCATAACTGTCCCTGACATTAAAGAAAATTGAGCAGGCAATATGTCGCGCATCAAAACTTGAGTAACTGTATTCGAGCCATTATTAGTTACTCCTATATTAAAGGCAATAACATCCGATGGTTCGGCATTGATTTCTGTGTGCCAGGCAGTATCCCCTGTGCTAACATTTCTAGCATATTTATCAATTGATAAATTAGTGCTTGGTAAACTTTGAGTAATATAATGAGCCACTATTGTCTTGGTTTGATTGTTAGCCACTGTCACTGTACAGTCTCGAGAAGAAACATAATCACATCCCGACCAATAACTAAACTCTCCTCCGCTATGAGAACTAGGAGCTCTTAAAACAGTACTAATTGTTCCACTAACTGAACGAGTATAGGAAGTTGTCCCGTCTGTATTCTGAGTTCCCGAAATTCTATTAATAAATGCCCCAGGTTTATTTTGGTTATCAACCATGCTTTGGACGTTTAGAACACTTGTTTCTTGAGTTGTCTCATAATGAGCAACTATTGTTTGAGATTGGCCTTCTTCTACCCTTACCCAGCAATCTCTTCCAGAGACACTGTTACATCCAGACCAATAACTGAATTCAGCCCCAGCATGAGTATTCGGAGCTCTTAAAGTTGTAGAGATCATCTCATCTCTATTTCGAGTGTAAGTAGTTGTTCCATCCATGCTAACCGTCCCCGAAACTCGACTAATATAAGCTCCTCCTTGGGTATATCCATCTACCTTACTTTGGACAGTTAATGTGCTCGGAATAACGACCGGTGGACTTGATTCCGCATAATGAACCGTCACTGTTTTACTTTGTCCGCCACTAACCGTCACCGTACAATCACGAGAAGAAGTTGAATTACAACCAGACCAATGACTGAAATCTGTACCAGCATAGGTGCTTGGCGCTCTTAAAACAGTATTAATCTCTCCCTGCACTGTTCGCGTATAATGAGTTGATCCGCTCATGTTGGTCGTGCCAGAAACTTGAGAAATTTGAACACCTGATTGAAGATAATTATTAATCCTGCTTTGGACATTAAGAGTATTTGATTCTTCAGGTGCCGGAGTGAGATAATGAGCCGTTACCGTTTTACTCTGTCCACCACT
>CAZXEI010000004.1:5598-12430 GCA_964639775.1 uncultured Candidatus Saccharibacteria bacterium | reverse complement strand
TCCAGTAACAATTAATTTATGAATTTCTTCGTCAATTATTTTTACTAATGTCCCGATTAAATCATCCGCCTCAAATCCTTTTTTTTTGAGCATCGGAAGCCCTAAAACAGTTATTGCTTCTTTGACCAAAGGAATTTGTTGGTTTAATTCATCCGGCGTCTTAGCTCTAGTCGCTTTGTATTCTGGAAACATATTATGGCGGAAAGTAGGACCTCGGGAATCCAGAGTAACAACCACATATTCTGGATGATATTCTCTTAAGATTTTAAAAAATATCCTTAAAAAACCATAAACTGCACCAATCTGTTGTCCATTCCGATTAGTTAAAGGAGGTAGAGCATGGAATGCCCTATGGATTAAAGCATGTCCGTCTATAAGGATTAGAAGATTGTTCTTAAAGCCTAACTGCAGATTATCCATTTATAATTTCTTTAATATTCAAAGATGAAGGTAAACCTTCTATTTTAATTTCTCTTTCTTTTTCTGATTTAAAGATAAAATACAGTGATATTCCATCCAATCGGGGATCCTTCAATTTTTCGCTCCATTCAATCGCTACGATATTTTTAGGTTCTTTAAGAATTTTTATTAAATGCATTTTTTTAAAACTATCGATATCGTTTTTCGTCTCCAATCGATAACAGTCAAAATGATAAAAATTATTAAAAGGGAGGCCATCCAATTCATAACGCTTAGATAAAACAAAAGTCGGACTAAGAACTGATTTCTTTATTCCCAAACCTCTGGCTAGCCCCTGAACAAAAGTTGTTTTTCCTCCTCCTAGGTCTCCGTTCAAATTAAGAACTAGCGCCCGTTCTTTTAATCCTGAATTATGAAAAAGAGCTTTTGATATTTTTTGTCCCAGATTTTGGGTCTCTATTTCGCTTTTTGTAATTAATTTCATTGTTTTTAATTGACGGCCGTCTCTAAATAAGATAAATTAACAAAACAAGGGAAATGGATTTAAGTCAACTGTCAAAATTTAAAAGATCAATTGAAGGAAGTCAAAAAATAACAATAATTCCTTCCCTCCAAACAAAAGGTGAGGCTCTTCTCTCTAGCCTAGCTCTTCTTTTCAGTTTAGATAATTTTAATCGAAAAACAAGCCTTTTGCTCGCTTCTTTACCTTCTTCTATTGTTACTACGAACTCTAATAGCGATTGGCAGAATAAGCCAGCCATTACCATTAATAGTCCTTCTAGCGATAAAATATCTCGATTAAGGTATGAGAAAAACAACGGTCGAATCCATTTGTGGTTCGACAGTCACGATGCTCTCTTGAAAGAAGAAGACGTAAGCGTATCTTTCTCTTCTTTACCGAGTAAGTCAGATTTATTTATATGCCTAGGTTTTCCCGCTCTTTCGGAAATAGTTCATCCGACTTTTCAAGAGAGAGACAATCTTTCAACCGTTATAAACATTAATAATGGCTCTTATAACGAACTTTTTGGTCAGATTAATTTGATTAACCCTAAAGGTTCTCTTATCGAAATGACCGCCGACATAATTAAAAATGTCGAAGAAAGTCTAATCGATCGAAAAGTTGGGGCATACCTCTTAAAAGGATTAAAGCTTTATACGGCACATAGTAATCTTTCGGATCGTTCTTGCCAATGGATTGCTCAATTAGTTAATCAAGAAGCATTAACCTATAATCCTAATCCTTGCACTTCAGAAAGCATCGATCAATTAAGTTTGTTGGAAAAATCAATAAAAGATCTTTCTTATTATCCTTATGACAATTTAGCCATTTTAACTTTGCCTCATCGTTCTTATCCTCAAGTTGGATCAAGCGATCTTGTTTTTTTAATTGAAGAGATGAGGTCCAGGTTACTTGAATTAAATAATTTAATTATTCTTTGGCAACCGACCGATGCCACCATCCAGGGAATTGTCTATTTCGAAGAAGATGATAAATTAAAGCAGGTCATCCGGCTTTATCCCGGTGAATATCAAGAAAATCGAGGTGTTTTCAATTTACCCCATTCTAATATTTCTCAGGTTAAAGAAAATTTAATTAATTGTCTCTCAAATTTTTAATGAAAAGCAAATTTGCTGAACGTAATGTCAAAATAGATCCTTTGGTTGCTTCGGAAGTTTTGCCACGTTTGCGCAATATTCGAGATTTGAAACGTTTGCTTCGATATAATTATAAGGAAAACGTATCGAGAATTGTTGATATTATCATGGGAGGAGCCATCACTTTAAGGGCCTCTGATGTTCATATTGAACCCGAAATTGAAAAAGCTCGCCTCCGTATCAGAATTGATGGTGTTTTACAAACCGTCGATCTTTTGCCCAGGGATCTTTATGATCAAATTGTATCTCGTATAAAGTATTTAGCTCGGCTAAAATTAAACATAAGCAAAAAGGCGCAAGATGGTCGATTTGGGATAGATTTCGAGAAAGAAGGCCGAGAAATTGAGATTAGAACATCGGCCCTGCCTTCCAGTTACGGAGAAGCGATTGTTATGAGAATTCTAGACCCTATTGCCTTAATAGACATTGAAGCATTAGGAATGAGACCCGATTTGCATCAAAGTATCATCAAAGAACTAGAAAAGCCGAATGGTATGATAATCTTAACTGGTCCAACCGGTTCTGGTAAAACAACAACTTTATATGCCTTTTTGAAAAAGCTAAATCAACCAGGAATAAAAATCATCACTATCGAAGACCCAGTCGAGTATCAACTTGCTGGTGTCTCACAAACTCAAGTTAATCCAAAACAGGGTTATGATTTTGCCAAAGGTCTTTCGGCTATTGTTAGACAAGATCCGGACGTCATCTTGGTTGGAGAAATCAGAGACTACGAAACAGCTCATATCGCTCTCCAGGCATCTATGACCGGTCATCTCGTCTTTAGCACGGTTCACACAAATGATGCCGCTGGCACCATTGCTCGAATAGAAGCCTTGGGTGAAGAAGCACACAATGTTGCTCCAGCCTTAAACGTAGCCATTGCTCAACGTTTAGTTAGACGTGTTTGCCCAGAATGTGCACAATTAAAAAAACCTGATCCAGATGATTTCGAAGAACTCAAAGAAGGATTATCTATTTTACCAAAAGAAGTTATCCGTCCTGACTTGGACCAGAATACCGAAATACCCTATGCTAATCCTGGCGGTTGCCGTTTTTGTAATTTCACCGGCTATAAAGGAAGAATTGGTATTTTTGAAGCATTTTTTATCGATAACGAAATGGAAGAATTAATCCAACAATCGCCTAGCATTCCCGCTTTGCGCCGAAAGGCTATTGAAAAAGGCATGGTGCTCATGTATCACGATGGCTTAATTCGTGTTATGAATAAAATATCTACGCTTGAAGAAGTGCATCGCGTTGCCGCTCGAGTTAAAGTCGATGACATTATTTAACGTCTTGATATTATCTTCTTGTTTTGTTTTAGTCGCCAATTCAGCTTCGGCTCTGATTATAACCGAAGTTCAAATATCCGGCGATCAAATTGATCAAGATTATGTTAAAATATATAATCCTGGGGAAGAATTGGATGTCAGCGGTTTTCAATTAAAAAAGAAAAGTTCCACAGGAAATGAGTACTCTTTAAGATCTTTTCCTCGAGAGACTTTCATCGAGAAGGAGAGTTACCTTATCTGGGCTAATTCGAAAAATAACTTTAATGAATTGACAGGAGCTACTCTTTCCAGCAAAGCAACGCTTTCTGAAAACAATAGCATCGCTTTATTTGATCCTCTCGGAAACATTGTTAGCGCTTTGGCGTGGGGAGAAGGACAGAATCCATTTATTGAAGGATCTGTCGCTGTTAGAAATCCAGAAAAAAATCAGTTAATAAAAAGAAGAAAGATCGATAATGAATACCAATCAACACAATCTAATCAAAATGATTTTTATCTAACTGGAGAAAATCTTAGTGGGGCTGAATTTTCCATTAAAGATAAGCCCTTGTTCCGATATCCGTCTCGTTCAATTATTGATTTAATATTAGCAGCTACCATTATTGGTATTACTTCTGTTAAAATCATAAGTATCTATTTAAAAAATAATTTCAAACAAACATGAGTGGTCACTCTCATTGGTCAACTATAAAACACAAAAAAGAAGCTCTCGATAAAAAGAAAGGAGCCGTTTTTTCACGCATGGCTAGATTAATTTCTTTGGCTGCCCGCGAAGGTGGAGCTGATCCTGAGACAAATTTTGAATTACGTAGTGCTATTGATAAAGCTCGATCAGTTAATATGCCGAATCGGAATATAGAAAAAGCCGTTGAGAGAGGGTCTGGCGCAGAAGGTAATCGAGAGGAGTGGTTTAGAGTCAGCTATGAGGCTTTTGGACCTGGACAGGTAGCCATAGTCATTGAAGGAATCACCGACAATAAAAATCGAACTCTTGAAGGCGTTAAAAGCGCTTTAAACAAGCATGGAGGAAAATTAGCTGAACCAGGATCTGTCCGCTGGTTATTCAAGCATCTTGGTCGAATAAATATTGAGAATGCTCTCGATAACAAAGAGGCTGCTGAGCTCAAGGCCATTGAGGCTGGAGCCGCTGAAACGGAATGGGATGAAAATTGTTTGGCAGTTTATGTTCTTCCCGAGAATTTAGAAGAAGCTCGGAAAAATTTAGAAGCTAGTGGTTTGACTGTCAGCGAGTGTTCTCTTGAATGGGTTGCCCCAGACAATGTTGATATTTCCGATAATGATCGCGAAAAATTGAATAAACTGCTCGAAGCTTTAAGTGATCAAGACGACATTCAAGAAGTTTATTTTAATGCCGAATTATGATTATTTTAGGAATTGATCCCGGAACCGCTGAAACCGGTTACGGTTTAATTTCTTGCCAAAATTCTCGGTCGAAAATTGTTGACCATGGATTGATTACAACTCGATCTGACCACGAAGATGCTCGTCGATTATTCGTGATGGAAAAAGAAACTAGAAAAATAATACGTCAATATAATCCTGACATTTTAGCCATTGAAAGTATTTTCTTTTTTCAAAACAGACGCTCTGCTTTGGCTGTCAGTCAAATGAAAGGCATTATCTTGCTAGCTGCCGAAAAACATAAGCTCCCTATATATGAATTTAGTCCACTTGAAATAAAGTTAGCTGTTTCGGGTTGGGGACGAGCGAATAAAGAAGAAATGCGTCTTGCTGTGCAGAAGTTATTCTCTCTAGAAGAAGGGAAATACTCTAATCACGCTACAGATGCATTGAGCGCTGCTGCTTGTTTTTTGATTAAAAACAAATTCATGAAATCTCCCGATTGGAAAGGTTAAAAATCATAGCTATGATTCGAAAGAAAAATTTAAAACGGAATAAACTAAAATCTATTTTTGTTAATATCTTTCAAATAGGAATGATTTTTGTTTTGATTGGTGTTGTTGTTGCTTTAATTCTTTTCCTTTACTACACTCACGATTTTCCTCGTCCTGAAAAACTCACTCAAGCTAATTCAGCCCAGCCAACAAAAATATATGATCAAAGCGGAGAAGTTTTGCTATATAATGTTTTCGGTGAAGAGAATAGAATCGTCGTCCCATTAGAAGAAATATCAATCCATGCCCAGAATGCAGTTATTGCCTTGGAAGATGCGCGTTTTTATCGACATAAAGGAATTGACCTGCGTGGTTTTGTTAGAGCTGTTTTGGTTGACCTGAGATTAGGACGACCGGCTGAAGGAGCTTCCACAATATCTCAACAATTAATTCGTTCTCATTTTCTAACGACAGAAAAAACAGCTGAAAGAAAGATTCGAGAGGTTTTATTAACATTAGAGTTGGAAAGACAATATTCAAAAAAAGAAATTTTAGAATGGTACCTCAATCAAGTCCCATTCGGGTCTAATTTTTATGGTATTGAAACAGCTAGTCAGGGATTTTTTAACAAGCCAGCCAGCCAGGTAAGTATCGGAGAAGCAGCCACTCTTGCCGCCTTGATACAATCACCTAGCGCACTTTCTCCTTATGGAGATAATCAAGAAAGATTATCTGCCAGACAAAAGCATGCTTTACAACGCATGCATGAAATGTCTTTTATAAATGATGAAGAGTTGCAAGAATCGCTTAAAGAAGAAATAAATTTTGCCAACATTGTTCACGCGCTCAAAGCACCTCATTTCACTTTAGGAGTGTTACAAGAATTGGAAAGCATGTATGGACGCTCAAGACTTGAGCGAGAGGGGTTAAAAGTCTACACGTCTTTAAATTGGGATTTACAAACAGAAGCTGAAAAAATAATCTCTGAGAAAGTAGATGAATATAATATCTTCCGTGTTCATAATGGTTCTTTGGTCGCTATTAACCCTCGAGATGGAGCCATTTTAGCTCTTGTCGGATCAAAAGATTATTTCGCCCCTACTTATCCCGAAGGATGCCTTCAAAATTGTTTATTTCAGCCTCAATTCAATGTTGCTACCTCCGGAGAAAGACACCCTGGATCGGCATTAAAGCCTTTTATGTACGCCGTCGCTTTTCAAAAAGGATCTAGCCCCGACGATATTATTGTTGATGAATCAACAAATTTTGGACTTTGGGGAAACGCTTATTATATTCCTCGAAACTATGATGGAACTTTCCGTGGTCCGGTTACTTTACGCAACGCCTTGGCTCAATCTTTAAATGTTCCAGCTGTTAAGGTTTTTATGTATCAAGCAGGCATTCAAGACAGTTTATCTTTCTTGAAAGACGCCGGAATTAGCAGCGATTTGCCCGCTGTTCCTTCTTTAGTTTTAGGAGGCGGAGGAGTTAAATTAATGGATTTAACAACCGCTTATGGAGTTTTTGCTACCGAAGGATTTAAGGTTACACCGTATACAATCTCTCGGATAGAAAACTCTCAAGGACAAATTATTTTTGAGA
>CAZXEI010000004.1:2690-5588 GCA_964639775.1 uncultured Candidatus Saccharibacteria bacterium | reverse complement strand
AATTAACGATATCTTATCCGACGAAACAGCGAGAGCCCCTATGTTTGGTTATAATTCAAACCTTTTCATTCCGGACCATCCAGATGTATCTGTTAAAACTGGAACCAATCAAGACTATAAGGACTTTTGGACCGTCGGCTATAATCAAGACATCGTTGTCGGTGTTTGGCTAGGAAACAGTAATCAAGAATCAATGGTCCAAAGACCATCCGTTAGCACAGCCGGTGCTGTTTGGAAAAGCTTTATGGTTAACGCTCTGAACCTCTTAGAACAAGACTAAGAGCTTCTGATTGGCATTAAAACGTATAAATAGTCCTGATCTTCCTCTGATTTCAGCAGAGCGGCTTTATCGGAATCAATAAGATTTAACCAAACTGAAGATCCTGACAAATTAATTAAGGCATCTGAAAGGAATTTACCATTGAAAGCAATCTCGATATCTCCTCCACTAATTTCAGCTGGAATTGAAGATTTAAATTCTCCTACTCGAGAACTATGAGCCTCTATTTTTAGTTTTTCTTCTTTTGTTTGAGAAGATAATTTAATCTCGTAAGTTTGATCAGATAATAGACTAGCAGCTTTTGCTTTTCCTATAAACTCGTGACGGTCTAGCCGGATATTGATAGAAGTTTTTTGAGGAATTACATCTTCGTAGCGAGGATAAGTTCCTTCTATCATCCTTGAAACAATTCTAACGTTTAAATCTAAAGGTGAATCTCCGACAATAGTTGAAAATTCTACCTGGCTTTCATCAATTAAGATTTTTACAGGTTTATCTGATTCACCAATAATAGCAATTAAATTATTGATTGTTTTGGCTGGAAGAATAAATTCTTTGTCTTGTTTTGCTTTGTTTGCCAATGCAATTGTCTTTTGAGCTAATCGATAACTGTCTGTTGCCGCTAAGATCATTTTATCTCCCTTGATATTCATAAAGACTCCTGATATTTCCGGTCGAGATTGAGAAGTGGCTACACAATCGATAACTTGTCTTAATCCGTTGCAAAAATCAAGGCCGTTTATTTCTATCTCTAAACCCTTTTCTATTTGAGGTAAAACTGGAAATTCTTCTGCTTCTAATGTTTGCAAGGAAGTTTCATTATTGCTGTCTTTAATAACAAGCGCATTTTTAACCATTTCTAAGAATATTTTGTCATCGTTCATTAATTTTGTTAAAGCACTTATTATCCTGGCTGGAACAACTGCTTGTCCGTCTTTTAGAACTTTTGCCAAGGTAGATATTTCTATTCCTGCCTCCAGATCAGTTGAAATAAAATGGATATTGCTGTCGTCAGCCTTAATCATGACCCCTTCTAAGATGGGTAAGTTAGCGCTCTTAGTCGCTATCCGACTAACCATCGAAACAGCTTGATTTAATTTTTCCCGTAAAATTTCAATTTTCATATAATAGTAATAATTTAATTATTTATATAAAGTTATTGTTGTTAGGTTTGCTAATATAGGGGAAAAGGTCTCAAACGGCTTGGAAATATATGTTTTTGAATGTGAGTAAAGCGGTGGATAAAAAGTTAAACAAAAGAACAAAACACAAGAAGCGATAAAAATATTTTTTAAAAAGGTTTTTAACTAACTTATTGTACCACAACTACCAACCCTTTATTCACGATTGTTCCCCATAAATTCTTTGGCGAATTAAATTTATTTCTTCGGTTAATTGAGCATCTTTAGCTGTCTCACCATGTATTTTAGTACAGGCGTAAATAACAGTAGTATGGTCTCGTCCTCCAAAAACTTCACCAATGCTTAAGTATGATTTTTTTAAATCTTGACGCATTAGATACATGGCAATTTGTCGAGGATAAGCAATGTCCTTTTTTCTGGTTGGTGAAAGAAGTTCCTTAACTTCAATGTCGTAAAAAGAAGCAACCCCGTTAACTATTTTCTGAGGTGTTGCTATTTTAGCCTGAGTCTTCGTCAAATCACGTAATATCTTTTGAACGACATCAACAGTTAGTTTGTCTTTTCTCATGCCCTGGTGAGCGTCTAGGCGCTTCAAGGCGCCTTCTAGCTCTCTGACATTGTTTTGAATATTAGTAGCAACGTAGTCGATGATTTCAGGATCAAGATCAATCTTCCATTCTTTGGTCTTGGTTTCTAATATGGCTCGCCGACTTTCATAATCTGGTCTTCCTACATCGGTAACCATTCCTCCTTCAAATCTTGAGCTAAGTCTTTTTTCCAGAGCGGGAATAGCCCCGGGTAGCCGATCAGAAGAAAGAATAATTTGACTATTTCTTTCGTAAAGAGCATTGAAGATATGAAAAAATTCTTCTTGTGTTTTTTCTTTGCCGGCAACGAATTGGATGTCATCGACAATTAATAAATCAAGCT
The DNA here is from genome assembly GCA_964639775.1 of uncultured Candidatus Saccharibacteria bacterium. GTDB lineage: Bacteria > Patescibacteriota > Minisyncoccia > Minisyncoccales > UBA1441 > CAZXEI01. The sequence continues at coordinate 3,236 of CAZXEI010000004.1, read as the reverse complement.
GTTGAAATTCCTTTTTCAAAGAATTAATACTGCGATCGTGGATGCTATTAACAATTTGAGAAACTAGCTTGTCGGCCGAAATGTATTTAATTTTCATTTCTTCTTCTTCATCAAGCTTGTTTCCAATAGCCTGCAGTAAATGAGTTTTACCAAGCCCAACTCCACCGTAAACAAAGAAAGGATTATATGCTCGCCCGGGATCTCTAACAACGGCTTCGGCTGCGGCATAAGCTAGTTCGTTAAAAGACGCAACAACGAAATCTTTAAAGGTATAGCGAGTATTTAATCCCGTTCTCGGATTAAGTTGCAACTCTTCAAAATGAATCTGCTTATCGTGTTTGAGGGGAACAGAATTGCTTTTAGACGGTTGAGATTTTTTAAATACAGAATATTCTATCTTTTTTATTTCAGGAGAAACATCCTTAAGAGCTTTTAGGATGTCTTCATGGTATTTTTTTTTGAGCCATTCTTTTGAGAAAGAATTTGGAGTTCCAATTAAAACACTATCTTCCTGCCAATCTAAAATCGTGGCCTCTTTAAACCAAG
>CAZXEI010000004.1:691-2680 GCA_964639775.1 uncultured Candidatus Saccharibacteria bacterium | reverse complement strand
AATTAGCTCGAGAAACGCTAAGCTGCAAACGAGCTAAGGCAGCTTGCCATAATTCTTCCTTAGTCATAATAAAAACACTCTAACATAATTAAAGGGCCAAAGAAATAACTTCAAAATGACTGCTAAATGGGGGCTCTGGGCAAGTGTGGACAAAATGTTGATAATTCGGGAAGAAGAAGTGAATTGACCAAAGGGCTAATGGCTGATAATCTTATAAAGTTATTAAACCAAAAGCATGTTGCCTCGCCTTAATCGCCTAACTAAGAGAAAAGATTTTGAAGAAATGCATCGGCAGGGCCAAACGACGAGAGGGCAGTTGATGATATTGAGGCTAAAGAAAAACAATTTTTCGCATTGCAGAGCAGGTATTATTGTTAGTAAAAAGGTATCGAAGAAAGCGACCCAACGCAATAAGATCAAAAGAAGAATGCGTCAGATTATTCGGAAGGAAGTTATTTCTTTGTGCGATGGTTACGACTTTATAATTATTCTAAAACCAAACGCTTCTTCGGCTGGATACAAAGAGCTAGAAGATGATTGGCAACGAATTTGGCAAGATATTAATCAAAAAATATGTCACTAAGCAATTTATATCACCTGTTTCTTTATCAACCAATTTTGAACGTATTGGTTTTACTTTATGTTTATCTACCAGGGCAAGACCTTGTTTGGGCTGTCATAGCATTAAGTCTTTTAATGAAAATAATCTTTTTCCCGATTTCTTTAAAAGCGGTTAAGACGCAAGAAGCGATGAGCGCGATTGAGCCTAAAATGAAAGAAATTAAGAAAAAATACAAAGACGATCCAGCAGAGCAATCAAAAAGAATAATGGCTCTGTATAAAGAACACAATATCAGCCCTTGGTCGAGCATGGCATATCCATTGCTTCAGTTGCCAATTCTAATTGCCATTTTTCAAATTTTTAAAGACGTGGGTGTTCTTGGTACAAGTGCTTATCTTTATTCTTTCACGCCAGTTTTAGATCCATCGCAGATAACATTTTTGGGTAATTCGGATTTAACTCAACCAAGCATTGTTTTAGCCTTGCTTGTAGCAATCGCTCAATATTGGCAGCAAAAGACATCTGGTCAATCTCAAAAAACAGGTTGGCAGAAAAACATGGTTTACTTTTTTCCGATATTCATATTCTTTGTTCTGACTAGATTAAGTGCTGTTCTCGGGGTATACTGGCTAATAAATGCCTTGGCTACGATTGGGCAACAGTATTATCTCAAGAAAAAACAATCATGTTCAAACCTTCCGAAGCAGAAAAAATAAAAAAGACAGTTAAGGACTTTTTTAATTTTCTTGGTGTAACCTCACCAATTAAAATAGAAGAAATTAATTCTGATACCATAAAGATATCTTTTTGGGCAGAAGAGGCGCCTTTTTTTATCGGCGAAAGAGGGGAAACATTAGTTGAGACACAAAACCTTTTAAAGAAAATAATTGCGAAACAATTAGATCGCCACTTATTTGTTGATCTTGATATCAACAATTACAAGGAGAAAAAAGCAAAATATTTAGAAGACTTAGCCCGAACGGCTGCCGATCAAGTAGCTTTAACTAAAAAACCGCAATCACTCAAACCGATGTGGTCGTGGGAAAGAAGAGTAATTCATGCGATTTTAACCGATCGTGGCAACGTTTACAGCCAAAGCACCGGTCAGGGGAATCAACGTCATATTGTCATCTATCCTTCTTAAAGAAGTGGGATGATAGCAATTGCTCTGACCCTAGCTCCGTGGCGATAATTTCTTAAAACAAATGATCCAAAAAGAGAGGGCGTGCTTTGTGTTATGATAGTGCAATCTCCAGTAAAATCTGGTTCAGAATTTAGAACAACTAAGAATTTCCCATCGATTTTGATTGACAAAATATGCTCTTGCCCCCAAGAATTTGTTTTTCCTTCCTGATCATAAGAAAGATTAGTATTCCAAATTTGATCGATGGTATTTTGAGTGTCGATTTCGGAAGCTCCAACGACAT
>CAZXEI010000004.1:0-681 GCA_964639775.1 uncultured Candidatus Saccharibacteria bacterium | reverse complement strand
GCTGCCGATACTATAGTCAATGCCAGAGAAGAAAGTTACTTTTCCTTCGCTCAATTCATTGATATTTCTTCTAAAAGTATAAGCGCTGTAAATAGCATTGGTTTCAGGATCGACGCCGACCCCTCCGGGAATCTGCCCGGAAGATACTTCATGGTCCATACGAAAACAATCCCAAGTAGTACCCATGCTATTGCTGAAAATAATGCGGCATCCTCCTTGAAAATCAGTTTGAGTGAAGAAAATTCCACCCCATGAAAAACCAAGATATTCTTCAGGATTTTCAAACTCTTCAGGTAGAGAGGTTAATCCTGGATCGGGCCATCTTCCGATAGAAAGGATTCGCCCTCCATATTCTCCCAAAGAGGCGACCGGACCTCTAACGTAAAGAGGAAGATTGGCTGGATAGTCGGTAAAATCATGATTACATTCGTAAGTGCTGGGGAAGAGATGGAATCCGGGATTCCATCTTATAAAATACATTGATTTAATGTTAGAAGCATCCGGTAGCTCTTGCCAGTTGCCTTTTTCATCTATCTCTGACGATTCATTAATAATGCTACTTGGATCTCCTTGATATTCTTTTTCAGGCAATAGATAGACTCCCAAAATGTCAGTTATCGGCTCGCGAAAACATATCTCTGTCGGGAAAAATCCCTGAGGGAGAATTTCTGGTAAATTCTT
>CAZXEI010000003.1:0-17464 GCA_964639775.1 uncultured Candidatus Saccharibacteria bacterium | reverse complement strand
TTTTAGCTTTTTTCAAGACACTGCTCCGACGAATTTCTTTCGAAAAACGATCAGCCAATGCTATTGGCGTTTCATTGCTTTTTTTCTCAACTATTATAGACATAATGCTTAACTATAATCCATTTAATTGCTTTTTGCAAAATCAAAGACTTCTTTTAATCAAACTAACAATTTGGCTCCGCTTAATTGATCGTTGTTTCCCCGTGCTCATTGTTTTAAGAGTTACACTTCCTTCAAGAGCTTCTTTCTGGCCGATAATAGCAACGTATTTTACTCCCAAACGATCAGCTCTTTTGAGTTGAGCATTTAGAGATACGCGATCAAAAGATTCGGCCGCTTTAATTTTCCGATCAAGAAGTTCTTCAAAAAGTTTGACTGCTTCCTTTCTGGCTACTGGCCCAAGCTGAGCAACAAAAACTTCTGGCTTTTCTTGATAAGACACCCTTCGTCCAGCCTCTTTCATCGCCTTCATAATTCTTTCGATACCAGCAGCTCCTCCAACAGCCGGAGTTGCCGGCCCGCCCATGAGTTCAACCAATCCATCATACCGACCGCCGCCAACTAATGCTTTTTTCTCTTTCTGATCCTCTTTATCTTCCTGAATTATTTCAAAAACTGTTCTGGTATAATAATCCAATCCTCTCACTAAATAAGGATTTAGACGATAGGGAATATTAAGCTCGTCTAACATTTCTAAAACTTCTTGAAAACGGCAACGACATTCATCTGAGAGATAGTCTATCATGTGTGGAAGGCGACTCACTATTTCTTGGCAAGACGGCTCCTTACAATCTAATACTCGTAAAGGATTTTTTTCTAAACGACGACGGCAATCAGAACAAAGATCTCGCGTATTCTTTTTCAAATGTTTTGTTAGCGCTTTTCGATAAATAATTCTTTCCGGCAAACAACCGATTGAATTAATTTCAACTATTAAATTTGAAAGATGCAAACTGCGTAAAAGATTGTAAAAAAGAGTTATGATTTGAACGTCAAGAGCTGAACCATCGCCTCCTATTACCTCAAAACCAAATTGATTAAATTGGCGATATCTTCCGGCCTGAGCTTTTTCATACCGAAAGAATGGTCCAGAATACCAAAGCTTCACTGGCTGAAGCCAGGTTCTGGCACCATGTTGAAGATAGAACCTGACTGCCGAAGGAGTCCCTTCCGGCCTAAGAGCTAAAATCTCGCCACTTTTAGTCCTTAAAGTGTACATTTGTTTTTCAACGATATCGGAGTCAGCCCCCGTTCCTTTTTTAAAAAGTGCAGCATTTTCCAAGACAGGAAAATCTATTCGATTGAAACGATAATTTTTTGCAAATTTGCGACAAGCATTTTCAATTCGATAAAAATAAGCACAATCTTCCGGCATCAAGTCATGCATCCCTTTTGGTGTTTGGAATAAATTCTCTTCCGCCATGATCAAGGATTAATCTTGTTTATACTATCCAGAGGCCAAAGCCTTAGCACTGCCCGTCCGATAATGTTATCGTCCGGCAAATAGCCCCAAAAACGGGAGTCGTAGGATCTGTCTCTGTTATCTCCCATAACAAAATATTGTTCTTTTTCTAATGTTACTGAAAAGGCATTACCTACTCCGCCCCAAGGATGATAAGTCTCATCTAGAAAAAATTTATTCCCTTCTTTGTCAATAACTTGAATTTGCCCATCGATAGTTTCAAGAGTTTCTTCTGGTAAACCAATAACTCTTTTAATAAAACGCTTTGACGGGTCTGTTGGCGCATAAAAAATTATCACTTCTCCTCTTTCTGGAGATCGAAAACGGTAAGTTATTTGATCAACGATTAAATAATCGCCATCGTAAAAATTTGGCTCCATTGAAGAGCCGTCAATAACAAATGGTTGAAAGAGAAAATAGCGTATTGGTATGACAATTAATAAAGCTAAGGCCACCACCTCTAAAACTTCTCTCCCAAAAGAAAAAAAACTTTTTAAAGAATCTTTCATTCCGCTGCAATTATCATAAGATACTACTTGATTATAATGAAAATTTCCTTGTTTATCAAGGAATGCTATAATTTCTATATGCTTTTAGTCGTTGGCCTGGGTAATCCCGGAATAAAATATCGAAAGACTCCACACAATATCGGTTTTTTAGCGATTGATATTTTTCGCAAAAAATATCATTTCCCTCTTTTCCGAAAAGAAAAAGATTGCTTAATCAGTCGCGGCCAAATTGAAAACCAAGAAATAATTCTTGTTAAACCGCTAACTTATATGAATTCTTCTGGATTAACCGTAGCTCGCTTGTCTAAAGAATTATCAATTCCACCTGAACAGGTATGGGTTATTCACGACGACGTTAATTTGCCCACCGGTCAATTCAAATCAAGTTTTGGTGCCGGATCTGGCGGGCATAAAGGAGTAGCTTCAATTATCGATTGTTTGAAAACAAAAAACTTTCATCGTCTTCGTATTGGCATATCACCTAAGCAAAAAACCAATCTCAAGGAATTCGTCCTTAGACCATACGGACGAGCTGATCAAATTTACATAAAAAAAACTATTCTTGAGTTAATCCAATTAATTGAAAGCGAGGTTAATAAAAAAATCCAATCTTAATTATTAAGATTGGATTCTGCTCTCAAGTCTATCTGTAAGCCACTAGAACATTATTGAGATTACTCAGTAAGCCCTAATATTTAAAGATACTTTGAACATAAGGAGGGACTGTTCATTTCTCTGCTCACAGACAGACTTGAGAGCAGGATATAAATATTCTAGCCAAAACAAATGGGTTGTCAAACCTTGGTCTTTATTTAAAATGGTGCTAAATTGTCAACTAATGCAGTTAATCATTGTTGAATCACCAACTAAATCAAAAACCCTAGAAAAAATACTTGGCGATGAATATCATTGCCTGGCTAGCATGGGACATGTTCGAGATTTGCCAAAAGGCAAATTAGGCGTTGATGTTGAAAATAATTTCGAGCCAACCTATGTTATCCCAACTAAGTCACGAAAAACCGTTAATATTCTTAAAAAAGAGATAGAAAAAGCAGATCAGGTCATTTTAGCGGCTGATGAAGATCGTGAAGGAGAAGCTATTGCTTGGCATCTTGCACAAGCTCTGGGCCTAGAAAAATTCAAAAGAATTGTTTTTCACGAAATTACATCCGAAGCAATTAAATCAGCCTTAAAAAATCCAAGAGACATTGATTTGAACTTAGTCAATGCCCAACAAGCTCGCCGCATTCTTGATCGTTTGGTCGGTTATCAGCTTTCACCGTTTCTTTGGAAAAAAATTATGCGCGGTCTTTCAGCAGGGAGAGTTCAATCAGCAGCCGTTCATCTGATTATCGAACGAGAAAAAGAAATAAAAGCCTTTCAGGCTCAAGAATACTGGTCACTCAAAATAAAGGTTGCCAAAGAATCTAGTCTTTTTGAAGCTGAGCTGGCCGCTGAAAAGGATAAAAAAATAGGCAAACTGGATTTAGATCAGAAGAGAGCTGAAAAAATTAGCCAATATCTAAAAGGGCAAGATGTCTCCATTCAAAGCATAAAGCAAAAAGAAGTTAGTCGACACCCCTCTCCTCCTTTTACTACCAGCACGCTACAACAAGCATCTGGAAATAAACTTGGTTTTTCAAGCCGACAAACAATGTCTCTGGCTCAAGAATTGTATGAGAAAGGACTTATCACTTACCATCGCACAGATTCTTTTAATCTGTCTTCTTTTTCCCAAAAACAAACAGCCGATTTTATAAAAAAAGAAATTGGTAATCCATATTGGCCGGGCCAATCTCGAATCTATCGAACAAAAAGTAAAGGAGCCCAGCAGGCGCACGAAGCCATCAGGCCAACTGATGTTTGGCAAATGCCTGAAAAAATTAAATTGAAACCAAATCTTTTAAAGCTTTATCGCTTAATTTGGCAAAGGACTGTTTCTTCTCAGATGTCCTCAGCTATCCTGTTGAGAACTTCTATTGAATTAATCGCTAATGACTATCTCTTCAAAACCAGCGGTCAAATGATCAAATTTGATGGATTTTTAAAAATATATCCAACCGCATTAAAAGAGAACATATTGCCGAATGTTGAAAAAGGAGATTGTTTAAAAATAAAAGATATCTCTACCGAACAACACTTTACTCAACCACCCTCTCGCTATTCCGAACCTAATTTAGTTAAAACACTAGAATCGCTAGGCATTGGACGACCGTCAACCTACGCTCCTATTATCTCAACTATACAAGAGAGAGGATATGTTTCAAAAAATAGCGACCGTCGGCTAGAGCCAACTGAAATTGGTTTCATGGTAGACGATCTTCTTAGCGAACATTTCCCTGAAATTGTTAATGTGGAATTTACAGCTAAAATGGAAAAAGAATTCGACCTTATCGCTCAAAATAATAAGAGTTGGCAAGTGGTGATTAAGGACTTTTATAAACCATTCAATCAGAATCTAGAAAAGAAATATCAAACTGTCGAAAAAAAAGACCTAACTGAAAAAACTGATAGAATCTGTCCTGAATGTGGGAAACCAATTATTATCCGCATGGGACGTTATGGAAAATTCTACGGATGCTCAGGCTTCCCGGAATGTCGATTTATCGAACCAATTAAAGGCAAAGATACTAAGACCGGCATTACTTGTCCAGAATGCCAGAAAGGAGAAATCGTCGAAAAGAAAGGGCGACGAGGAATTTTTTATGCCTGTAATCGTTATCCCGATTGTCGATTCACTCTCTCGAGCGAACCGATTAATGAAAAATGCCCTAAATGTTCTTCCTTGCTTGTCAAAAACAAGCAAGGTAAAATAAAATGTAGCCGAAAAGAATGCTCTTTTGAAAAAGAAGCCGAGGTGGCGGAATAGGCAGACGCGTACGACTCAAAATCGTATGAACGTAAGTTCTTGAGGGTTCGATTCCCTCCCTCGGCACATTTCTAATTAGTTTTAATAAAAAATACTCATTTTAATTATCTGAATTTTCGAGATTTATGATTCAGCTTGATTTTTTCTTTTTTTATTGTACTTTTGAGATAAAGAAAGTTTGATAAATTTACGTTCTTTCTCATCGCAATAAGGAGGCGAGAGATGAAGATATCTTGCGCAAGATTTGAGATCCAAGACGATGTTGACGGCGATCAAATTCTGATGAATTTGGAGCGATACGCCCGGACATGTTACAAGTCTAAAGGTTTGATAACTCCGGAATCTGCCAGAAAGTTCGTGGCAAGACTCATCAAGAAAGGCCACGAATCAACCATCGAGCACGAAAAAGTAACGGTCAAAATATATTGCGACCGCGGAGTAACACATGAGATTGTAAGGCATCGAATTGGCTCTTACTCTCAAGAGTCAACTCGTTACTGCAACTACTCCGGCTCGGGCATCGAAGTCATTCATCCGTTGTTCTTTCTCCAGGGCAGCGAACAATACCAGATCTGGGAAAAGGCTATGCTCGCTTGCGAGGAGGCTTACAACAAATTGATTGCCTTGGGTGCAAAACCACAAGAAGCCAGGTGTGTTTTACCAAACTCTCTAAAAACGGAGATCGTTGTTACCTACAACCTTCGAGAGTGGAGACACTTTTTCCGGCTTCGCTGCGCTAAGGATGCTCATCCTCAGATGAGAGAAGTAGCTGTTTCGCTTCTTCGGACCATGAAGAAAATCATTCCTGTGATTTTCGAAGATATCCCCGAGGAGTGATGGCTGTGTCGTCCGCCCCCTTGCTAAACCCAAGGGGGCTTCTATTTTATAGAATTTAACTTTCTGTTTTTTCTTGAAATTCAACTTTTTTCAAGCTTCGAGCTTTCGGAGCATGCTTTTTGATTAGTGTCTTAGCCTCGTCTATAATCTTATCGGATATCTTAGTTGAACCATAAATATGAATTAGAGCCATTGGCCCGGCCACATCTTTGAGCCAAACCAAAACGTCTCCTTTCCTGGCTTTTTTCTGAAGTTCTTTGTTTTCTTTTTGATCGCGACCGATTATTATCTTAACTCTATCAACCCAATAATGACGACCTATCTTTAGCAGCTCTATATCTTCTTTAAAGATATCTTTTTCAACTTTCATCAATTCTTTTAATTTTTTTGAAAACTCAGGATCTGTCAACAAACACCCGCCGGCTGGCGTTGGGTAATCTTTAATATTGAATTTTTGAGCTAGAATAATTTGTTCTTTCCGAGAACGACCAGAAATTGACCCTAACTTGCTACGATTCACTTGTCCTAAGTTTTCAGGAACGGTTATTTGAAGCATTTGAGCCGAAAGAGGTCTTAACAAGAATCCTTGTAACCCGGATTCCTTTTCTACAATTTTAAGGCGATCTTTTGTCTGGCTCATTGGACGTTGACCTAAGACCTCTCCTGTCGCAACAAAATCATATCCCCCTGAAGACATCACCTCCCTGGCCATACTTAACATTAAGACATGGCAATCCAAACATGGATTCATTCCTTTGCCGTAACCATGGCGCGGCTTTTTAACAATAGCCCATTGCTCTTCGGAGAAATCAATTATTCTTAATTTTAAATTATTGTCCTTAGCTGATTGACGAGCCAAATCAGAATTAAAAAAATACCCCTTAAAGAAAATCAGATCAACTTTGATTCCTTGTTGTTCCAAAAGATTAATTCCTATTAAAGAATCAAGCCCCCCTGAAAATAAAAATAATGCTTTTGGTTTCTTAGGCACAGTCAATTTTTATTAATTATATCCATAACTACTTTGGCTGTTTTTTCAAAATCATGCCTGACAAAACCTTTTGGTCTTAAGACGTCCTCTTCAATAATTTTGGCTCGACGATTCTGGAAAAAATCAATTGAGTATTCTACCGGTGCCGAATGCTCTTTCTCATATTTTTTAATTCTTTCTCGGCCCGGGTTAGTTGAATTGAAAACAACCCAGTCGAAAAAATCAAAGTCCAAATATTCTTCTAAAGTTTTAACAAAGTCTTCTCCTCGGAAATTAAGGGTTTCTCCTTCTTTTGTCATTAGATTGCAAAAATATAATTTAGGAGTTTTGCTTTGGATCAAAATTTCTTTCATTTCCGGAACTAAAAGATTAGGAATAATGCTTGTAAAAAGATCTCCTGGACCCATAACGATTAGATCTGCTTCTGCTAAGGCCAAAACAACATCAGGATTAATATGGCAAACCTTGTCATAAAAAACTCTCTTAACGGCTAAGCGACTATCGTGTTTTGGACAATCAATATTTGTTTCTCCTTTAATAATTTGGCCATTTTCCAATTCAGCCATTAATTCAACATTATCTAACGTTACCGGAAGAACCTGCCCCTTTATATTAAGAATACGAGCAGCTTCTTTAACTCCATCCGAAAAACTATTTTTAATATCAGCTAACGCTAATAAAAATAGATTACCAAAACTATGGTTAAGCGAATTACCATTAAAGCGATAATTGAATAATTTAGCCAATGATTGTTCGGTATCAGAAAGAGCAACTAAAGCCATCCTAACATCTCCTGGCGGCAAGACGCCAAATTCTTCCCTCAGACGTCCGGTTGAGCCACCATTATCAGACATAGAAATAATGGCTGTTAAATCAACCGGTTTTTCTTTTAACCCCGAAAGAACTGAAAAAATCCCGGTCCCTCCACCGATAACAACTATTTTCGGAAAACTATTCATTTTAATATTTCTTCAGCTAAAGATTTTTTATCAATCTTACGCTTTAAATTAACCAAATTTTTAGTCTTATGATTTTCCTCCCATGTCTTTCTTGCCTTTTGATAAAAAATACCCAACGGAATACGACCTTCTCCATAATTCCAAGATTGAATTAACTTTCTAGCTTCTGAAATATTCCTTTGCTGATCCGATACCCAGTAATGATGTTGTCTTAATTTTTGCAAATCTGGTAAGCGGAAAGAAATACAAGGCTGCATAACTTCAATTAACGAAAATCCGATATGATCTATTCCTTTTTTAATAATTTCTTCTAACGATTTAGGCTCTAAAGCAGAAACTCTAGCGATAAAACTTCCACCTGCCGCCAAAACGATGTCTAGAGGATTAAAGGGGCTATCAACCAAGCCATCTGGTGTCGTGCTTCCTTGATAACCGATCTCTGTCACCGGGGTAGCTTGGCCGACCGTTAAAGCGAAGATGCGATTATTCATAATCAAAATAGTTAAATCTGGATTAAGGCGAGCTAATTGGATCAAATGAGCCATGCCTTCTGCATAAGCTCCGCCATCACCAATAAATCCAATTACTTTAAGCGAGGGATTGGCCATTTTAACACCAAAAGCAACCGGGAGCATCCGACCATGAAGAGCATAAAACCCATTCATCTTCAAATAATCATAAAATTTGCCTGAACAAGCAATATCAGAAATCATTACCAAATCACGTTTGCGTATTTTTGATTTTATTTTTTCACTTAAAACATTTTTTACTGATTGCAAAACTATATTATTAGTGCAACCAGGGCACCATGTGTTGGGCTGAGTGTTATCGAATTCTTTGTTCATGATATTTCCTTAACTCTGTTAATTAATTCATCGGCTGTAAAAGGTCGCCCATCACATTTAAGTATTTTTTTATCAACCAAATATCCTGTTTCCATAGCCAACAACTGACCTAATAATCCTGTCGCGTTGTTCTCAACTAAAATAACTTTATTGGACTTCTCAATTTCGCGCCTAACCATTTCTTTGGGAAAGGGATGAATATATGAAATTTGTAGAAAACGATAACCTGTCAATTCTGGTAAGCAATCAATAATAGCTCCCTGAGTTGAACCCCAGGAAATTATTAGGTTTGATCCGCGTCCCCAGATCTTCGCTGGTTGAAAATCATTTACTTCTTTTTGGACCAAATCCATTTTCATCAAGCGGCGATTATTCATTTTTTCAATTGTTTTTGAATCTTCGACTGTTTCACCATATTGATCATGCTCATAACTATTGGCTCGAGCAAAATCACTTCTTCCTGGAATAATTCTTTCTGACACAATTTGATCAAAAGAATAATTTTGCTTATTTTTATCGGAACCTCGAGCAATAAAATCATCAAACTTAACTTTCGGATAATTTACTTCGTCAAAAGTATAATAACTTTCGCTTAGATGCTTATCGCTTAATAGAATAACAGGAAGTCTATATTTATGAGCTAGGTAGAAAGACTCTATCGTTCGACCCACCGCTTCTTCTGGGTTCCCAGGAGCAACCACTATCTTAGGAAATTCACCATGTCCTGCGAAGCGTGCAAAATTCAAATCACCCTGAGCCGTATATGTTGGGACACCTGTTGATGGACCTGTGCGTTGAGAAAGATATATTACTATCGGAATTTCGGCCATGCCGGACAAACTAATAGCCTCCGTCATCAAAGCAAATCCTCCACCTGAGGTGCCGATCATTGTTTTTGCTCCAGCATAACTAGCTCCTAAAGCAGCGTTAATGACCGTAATTTCGTCTTCCATCTGCGAAACCAATAGTTTGTTTTTTTGAGCCCTTTTTGCTAATTCAATCAACAAACCAGTTGATGGTGTCATAGGATAAGATAGATAAACATCCAATCCGGATACTATGGCTCCTAAAGCCAAGCCATTCGTTCCTGTGGTAAAAAATCGTGAAGCAGTTTTTTTAGTTTTTAAATTTTCTCTTAAAAGTCCAATTTTATACCCTTTTTCCGCTGCTAAAACAATGTCTTTCCATGGTTTTATCTTTTCTTTAACAGTATCTGATAAATGATCGAGAGGTATCCCCCAAATCTTTAAAATCATCCCCAGCAGAGCATTGTTTATTTGCTTTGGATCATTTGACTTCTCATCATCAGTAATTTGTTCTAAGCTTTCTTTGTTTAAAACAAAAGCATCTGGAGAAAAATCAGATTCATGATCAATTGAACTCCCATCTAAATCGATGATAGCTTGAAAAATATTTTGATGTGAAAAAATCGGCTTATCCGAGAAACTGATCACATTAAAATTATGTCCTCCACGGATTAGAGACCCATAATCACGATAGATAAAAACGTAAAATCCGGCATTAATCAAAGCTCGACCTAATAAAAGAGATGTAAAGTTGATGCCTTGACCAGCTTGACCGCAGATTAAAATATTTTTTTTCATTTAGTCGGTAACAAAATTAATAAGACGATCCGGGACAAAAGCAATTTTTTTAATTGATTTTGGTTTCAATAATTTCGATATCTTTTCTGATTTTTGAGCTATTGCCTCAACTTCTTTTTGAGACAAACCTCTCTTTGCCTGCAATCGATCTCTTAGCTTTCCATCAATTTGAACGATTATAGTTATTATCTCTTCTTTTGTCGCCTGCTCATCATATTCCGGCCAAGATTCTTGAAAAATAGACCGGAAGGGTTTCCCTCTTTTATTTAATTCTTCTTGCCAAAGCTCTTCGGCTAAATGAGGAGCAAAGGGCGCTAAAATTAAAGCTATTTGCTCTAAATGCCTAACTGAGACCTTTTCTTGTTGGCGAATAGCGTTAACGGCGATCATGATCTCAGAAATAGCTGTATTAAATTTCAATTGTTCCAAATCTTCCGTTATTTTTTTGATTACTCGAGCCATTACTTTGTCAACCTTGGGATCAATCTCCTCGTCTCGAGGTTTTTGATAGATGGACCAAATTCTATTTAAAAATCTAACCATGCCATTTAAGCCATTATCTCTCCAATCGCCTCCTTGTCTCATGTCGCCCAAGAACATCAAATAAAGACGAACTGCATCTGTTCCATATTTTGCCAAATATTCATCAGGGTTAACAATGTTTCCACGTGATTTGCTTATCTTGGCTCCTTCCCTAATTAACAAGCCATGAGAGCGAAAACGCTTGAAGGGCTCTGCCGAGGGAAGGTATCCCAGCTCATGCAACACCATTGATACGAAACGAACATAAAGAAGATGCAGGACGCTATGCTCTCTCCCACCAATATACATATCAACTGGAAGCCAGCGAGATAATCTTTTTGGATCAAGAGCTTGATTTTCGGATTCGGTGCAAAGAAAACGGAGATAGTACCATGACGAATCAACAAAAGGATCAGATACATCTGTTTCCCGGCGGGCCGGGGATTGGCATTTAGGACAAGTAGTGTTTACAAAATCAGGCAATTTATTTAACGGACCCCTCCCTGACCCGTCAGGCCTAAAATCTTCCATGTCAGGTAACAATACCGGCAATTGATCTTCCGGAACTGGCACCCAACCACAATTTTGACAATAAATCATAGGAATGGGAGGCCCCCAGTAGCGTTGACGACTGATACACCAGTCGCGCAAGCGATATGATATTTCTTGATGCCCTAAGTTATTTTTTTCCAGCCAAGAAATGATTTCCTTTTTTGCTTTCTCTGTTTCCAGACCATTCAGAAAATCAGAATTAAAATTGACCCCTTCTCCCGAATAAGGCAATTCGCTATTGTTATCCGTTGGTTTAATCACTGGGATAATATCCAGTTTATTGATTTCGGCAAAATCCCAGTCTCGCTCATCATGAGCAGGAACAGCCATAATCGCTCCCGTACCATAATCGGCAAGAATATAATCGGCAACGAAAATAGGAATCTCTTTTTTATTAGCCGGATTAATCGCTTTTAGTTCTTTCAATTCTAGTCCTGTTTTTTCTCGATTTTCGGGGCTAGCTTTAGCTTTCCCGCGATAATCAACTATCTCTTGGTAATTTTTAATCTTATCCCGCATCTCATCAACCAAATAATGATCTGGTGAAAGAACTAAATAAGTGCAACCGAATATTGTTTCTGGCCTTGTGGTAAAAACCTCTACCGTTCTGTCTTCTGATCCGTTGACTTTAATATGGAAATTTATCTTGGCTCCTACGCTTCTTCCAATCCAGTTATGCTGAGCTGTTTTCACTTCTTCGCTCCAATCAATGTCATCAAGATTTTGCCAGAGCTTTTCAGTATAATCAGTAATGCGCCAAAACCACTGTTCCATTTCTTTTTGCTCAACCATTGTGTCGCATCGCTCGCAGCGACCATCGATTACTTGCTCGTTAGATAACCCTGTTTGGCAAGAAGGGCACCAGTTAACTTTTGACTTCTGTCGATAGGCCAATCCTTTTTCATACATTTTTAAAAACAACCATTGTGTCCAACGATAATATTCCGGCTTATAAGTCTCTAAAGTCCGGCTCCAATCATAAGCATTGCCTATTTGATGTAATTGTTGGTAGAAACGTTTCTCAGTCCTGACGCTAACGTCTCGAATATGTTCATTAATTTTGAAAGCATAGTTCTCGCTATGAATTCCAAACCCATCTAATCCAATGGGTTCAAAAACATCGTATCCTTTCATTCTGATGTAGCGACCGTAGGTATCGCTATGAACAAAAGCATACATATTGCCCATATGTAATCCTTCCGCCGAAGGATAAGGGAACATCATTAAGTTATAAAAAGGCCGCTCAGCTTTATCAAGGTTGGGCTGATAAACTTTTTCTTCTTCCCAAGTCTTTTGCCACTTCTCTTCTATTTTATGAGGTTGATAATTTTCCATGTTTTTTTAATTTAAACAGAGAATAAGCATTTTGAACAGTTATTGATTCTACTTCCGAAACGGGAATTCTCTTCAAAAATGCAATTTTTTCTAAAACTGCCTTTAATCCCAGATGGGGAGCATTTCTTTCATTATTCAAAGATGGCGGAGGCAGAAAAGGAGAATCTGTTTCTGTTAAAATGCGCTCAAGAGGCGTGCTTTCAATAACTTCATCCAAATTAAGTTTAAAAATTAAGCCGTTAAAACCAAGATAATAACCCATATTTAAGAGCTCGCGCGCATCATTTAAGCTGCCTGAAAAAGAATGAATAACTCCACTCTGTTTAGTTAAATAGCGACGAAGCAGAGATAATAGATCAGGATAGGCTTTCCGGCAATGAATAATTAACGGGAGGTCATGCTCTTTAGACAGTTCAACATGTTGAGTCATTAACAATCGCTGTCTTTCTTGTTCAGTTTTATTGTTTTCTGCCCTCAAAAAATCAAGACCTGTTTCGCCAACAGCAACAATTTTTTCTCTACTAAACAAAGGTATTATCTTTTCAATCTTCTCTCGCGTATTAGGATGGATCCCTGCCGATGCATAAAATCTTTGATAGATTCCTGCCATTTCGATAGCTTTGACCGAAGACAAGTAGTCTATCCCCACATTAATTACTTCGATACCAAGTTCTTGGCAAATATCTGCCACTTTGTCTCGATCATTATCAAATTCTTTTAAATTTAAATGTGCATGAGTATCAATCATTTCAACCGAGGGAAAAGAATGCTTGTTTTTTTTCTATCTTGTAATTGATCTTTTATTTTTTCACTTGCCTCAGGTAAAAATGGACCAAGTAAATTTGAAATCTTTCCGATGATAAAAAGCAAATTGGCAACCACTTTTTCGGAACCTTTTTCCTTTTTCCACGGCTCTTCTTGTTCAATATATTGGTCACAAAAAGCAATTAAGCTCCAAATTGACATTAACGCTTCTCTAAAATCATACTCCGCCATTGATCGATGATATTCTTTTTCTACTTCTTCGATAGCTTCGCTTGCCTCCATGTTGGTTAAGATCGGTTCAACTTTCATCTCATTTGCCAACTTAACAACTCGCGAGACTAAATTACCTAAACCACTAGCCAGGTCAGCATTATAGCGTTCTTTGAATTTAGCTAAGCTAAAATCTCCGTCTTTCGTTGACGGAATTTCTCTTAAAAGAAAATAACGAACAGCATCTGGCCCATATTCTTTTACTAACTTTATTGGGTCGACTCCTATTCCTTTACTCTTTGACATTTTTTGCCCATCAATACTCAAAAAACCGTGCGTAAAAATAACTTGAGGGAGAGGGAGTCCAGCAGCCATCAAAAAAGCTGGCCAATAAACTGCATGAAAGCGTAATATATCCTTGCCGATGCAATGAACTTTCATTGGATTTTCTGTCCACCATTTTTTAAATTTACTTCCGTCTTTTCCGTAATCAAGAGCACTGATATAGTTTGTCAAGGCATCGAACCAACACCATACTTTTTGATTTTTGTCGCCAGGGACATCAATTCCCCAGCCTTGAGATCGATCCGCTGAACGAGAGATGCAAATATCCTCCAGACCTTGGTCAATAAAACCGAGAACTTCATTCTTTCGAGATTCGGGCACGATCTTCAGTTGATCTGATTCTATGACTTTTCGAATTTGTTTTTGATAACGAGAAAGTTTAAAAAAATAATTTTTTTCTTCTATTAGATCAAGCGGTTGATCGTGAACAGGGCAAATCTTTTGCGGAGCCTCTTCTTCTTTAAAATAAGCCTCGCAACTAGCACAAAACAAACCTTTGTATTTCTTCTGATAAATGTCCTTTTTTGCTCCAGTCCATAATTTCTGGACTGACTGTTCGTGTCTTTTCTCGCTTGTACGGATAAAATCGTCTGTCGAAAGATTCAAATATTCACGAAGAGATTTAAATTTTTCGGCTTGTTTGTGAACAAACTCTTTAATTGGAACTTTTTTTCCTTGAGCTATTTTGATTGTGCTCAAACTGTGTTCATCCGTTCCGGTCAAGTAAAAAACCGTGCCACCAATCATTCTTTGATAACGAGCCATTGTGTCTGCCTGTATTTTTTCCAGAGCATGCCCTAAATGAGCTTGAGCGTTAACATAGTCAATAGCAGTAGAAATATAAAATTTCGACTTCGGTGAATTCATCAAACAATATTATTTTCTTGAATTGATTCTTCTTCCGATCGATATTCGCCTCCTTTCAAATCAAGGACGAATTGATAGACTATCGCTGTCATCGGAATAGCTAAAAATGCTCCGATCAAACCAAAGAGAGCTCCTCCGATAGCTAAGGCAAGCAAAATATGATAAGGAGGTAGGCCCATCATTTTTCTGGTTAGCAAAGGACCAAGCACAGAACCTTCAATAATTTGAATAAGATAAAGAATAATTACAACCAACAACGCTGTAGTCCATCCGAGCTGAAGTCCGATAATTAAAGCCGCCAAGAGAGCCGCTAACAAAGACCCGATATAAGGGATAAAATTAGCCACTCCGGCAATCAAAGCTAAAATAAAGGCCGCCTTTACGCCAAACAATTGATAGACTAAAAAGTAAGCAGCCATTACGAAAAGAGAACAAATAATTCTTGAGCTAAACCAATAAGTCACCTGTTTACGGCTTCGAGTCCATGCCTTGATAACTTTGTTTTGATGACGAACCGGAGTCAAAAAGGCAACTACTGATTCAACTCCCTTTCTCTCTAAAGAAATAAACAGTGCCATCAAAAGAATGAATCCGGTTGTTGCTAGACCGCCCATCACCGATCCTAAAGTCTGAATGATTCCTTCTGGAGCCTGAGGTAAAAGATTTTGCTGCAGCCAAGCACCTAAATTTTCAATATTTAATCCAACAGAGGACAAGAAAGGAGCTATTTGGGCTAAATGTTCGGGTAGTGTTGTTGTTAAGTTTTTAATTTCCGTAAAAACAAGAGGAACGCTAAGGTAAAGCAAAAGCCCAAATAAACCAAAAATCAAAACATAAGCAGTGATTGCGGCAAGCCAATAAGGAAAGCCAAATTTATAGAAAAAGACAATTGCCGATTTAAGCAGCACTGCCAAAACGAAGGCGAAAAGAAGAGCAATCAAAATGTCCCTCAGAGCAAAAAGCAAGAAAACTACTCCTACCGAAAAGATAACCCTAGTGATTGTTCTCCATGAGAGATCTAAATTATAGACTGGTGCTTCCATAGTAAACGTTATTTAATTTTATACTATTTTTAATATTTTTTTAAATTGAGTCTTTTTCCCCGGACCAATTAAAGCCAAATTAAGACGATTATTCTGGAAAATATTATTTGCTATCTTTTTCACCTCTAAAGCTTTAACTTGGTCTATTTTTTGACATATCTCTTCTGGAGATATTGATTTTAAACCAAGCGTCTCGAAACGAGCATAATAATTGGCAAGACTTTCTGGCCTCTCTAGGGAAAGCCTAAATACTCCTTTTATATATTCTTTAGCTTTTGTAATTTCGGATTCAGAAACTAATTCTTTTTTTGTTCTTACGTATTCATCTAAAATAATTTTTATCGCTTGGTCAATCCGCTGATTATCAACCCCCGCTTGGGTCATCAAGAAACCTGATTCTTTGAAGCTTTCCGAATGGGTTTTAACATAATAAGCCAGACTATTTTGTTCACGTATTAACGAAAAAAGTCTTGAGCTCATATTCCCTCCTAAAATCGTTGCCAGAACCGCTTGAGGAAATCTCTCTTTCTGACGAAGAGAATATCCTCTCACGCCCAAGCAAAAATGAGTTTGATCTGTTTGCTTGTTGCGAATTAATATTTTTGGTTCTTTTTGTTTTTCTAAAAGAGGAGGCGGTGATTTTTTAATCCCTGACGAGATAGAACTAAAAGCATTATTGATTTTGTCGGACAAACGATTGATTTGATTAATTTTTCCTGCCACAACAATTACCGTATTTCCGGCATGATAATATTCTTTTCGGTATTTTACTAAATCTTGACGCTTCATTTTTTTAATAGTCGAAGGTCTTCCGATAATATCCTGGCCTAAGGAGTGACCATTATATAGAACCTGGTACCAAAGCTCATCCACGTATTGCATTGGTAAATCAAGATACATATTTAATTCTTCCAAGATAACCTTTTTTTCTTTTTTTATCTCTCGTTCATCCAAATTGGCATTTAAGTAAATGTCGCTTATCCAGTCAAGGGCTAAATCAAAATGCTGAGGCCCAACTTTAGCGTAATAACCGGTGCAGTCACGACCGGTAAAAGCATTCATTACTCCACCGATCGAATCAATCGTTTCGGCAACAGACAACGAGCTTGGCCTTTTAACCGTCCCTTTGAACATCAGATGCTCTAAAAAATGTGAAATTCCGGAAATAGATTCATCTTCGTAACCAGAACCTGTCCCCGCAAAAACAAATAAAACGGTCGATTGAGCATCTGGCTGAGAAACAGTAATTAGTTTCAATCCTTTTTTAAGTTTTTGACATTTAGCTTTCATTATTTTTCCAATTCTCCCGAGAGCATTTTTTTAATTTCTTCACTTAAAGAATCAATTTTCACTCTAATTTGTTTCATCGAAGTTCTATCTCTAATCGTTACATCGTTTTGTGTCAAACTTTCAAAATCTATCGTTATAGCGAGAGGAGTTCCTATCTCGTCCTGACGACGATAACGTTTCCCGATCGAACCGGTCTCATCGTATTGGCACCTTAAATCACTGCTCAATTTTTGAAAAACTTTTTGAGCCAACGAAATTAATTCCGGTTTTTTCATTAAAGGAAAAACAGCTACTTGAATTGGTGACAATTTCGAAGAAAGCTGCAAAACAACTTCTTCTTCACGTTTGCTCTCGTCATTTCTTCCACCTTCAATTTTAGAATAAGCATCGCAAATAAAAGCAAGCATTAATCTTCCTACCCCTGCTGAAGTTTCAACAACATGAGGATAGTAAGATTCT
>CAZXEI010000002.1:0-19759 GCA_964639775.1 uncultured Candidatus Saccharibacteria bacterium | reverse complement strand
TTTGGAATCCCAACAATTTAGCTATCCCTCGATAAAGATGCCCTGCTGCAATACAAGCAGCCGACCAGCCAAATTTACTTTCAAATGAAGGAACTTTTTTCAAACAACCGCTTCCGCGTAATAATATGTAATCAGCCGTTGGAATTCCTTGTTTAGCCCTTTGAACATTAACCGGATTATCTTTCAGTAACGGTTTTATTTTTTTAAGATAAATATTGGTTATCCTAGCCGTAAATTCAGCTTCTTTGCTTCTGTCTAGTGGTGAAATTGACGGAGGCGATACTCCCGTCTCCCGACGATAACCATCGCTTAATTTATCCGAAAGACCCTCTCCTCTTAAAACTAAAGCTAAACGATGTTCTTTCCCAGGATAAATATGGAAATCAACATTCTCAACTTTTAATTCTTCTATCTTAGAAATTAATTCTTGAGTAGCCGGCAATCGGCCGGCTCTTCGATCAATAATTCGACCCGATTTGTCTAAGGTTGCCCAGTTTCCTCTCCAAGCCACATCCCCCGGCTTTAAATCAACATTCATTCCTAAAGCCTCAAAAACACCACGACCAATTTGATATTTATTGACGTCGTAACCAAAAAGAGTGAAATGAGTGTCTTCAGAGGTTGGAAAAGATTTTTCTTTAAAAAACGGACTCACTAAACCACAGGCTCCTTCTCTGGCAAAACGATCGAGAAAAGGCGTCTTTGCTTTTTCTAAACAAGTCATGCCAGCTAAAGAACTGTTTGGGCGATCAGCCAACCCGTCTAAAACCAATAATAAAACTTTACTCATTTTTTTCTCTTTCAATTTCAAGTAAACGATTATATTTAGATACCCTTTCGCCTCTCGCTGGAGCCCCCGACTTAAAATAATCGGCGCCCATTCCTACCGCTAAATCAGAAATAAAATCATCATTAGTATCTCCCGATCGATGAGATACTATTAATTTCCAGCCAAAAGAAGCAGCCAAAGCAGCTGCCTCTAATGTTTCCGTAAGCGTTCCGGCTTGGTTTAATTTAACAACCAGACCATTGGCTGCTTGAGCTTGCTCAGCCTTTTTAATACGTTCCGAATTAGTTGCCAATAAATCATCACCTATTATATCAACTTCTTTTTTTAATCTCTGAGTTAATTGATTCCAACCAGCCCAATCTTCTTCCTCTAAAGGATCTTCCAAAAAAGAAATTGGATATTCGTCAATTAATTTTTGATAATATTCAATCAGTGCCTCACGACTTTTTATTTCTTTCACTAAACGATAATGATTATTTTCGAAGAATGATCCGGCTGCACAATCAAGCCCAATTTTAAATTGAGCAGTAAAGGGTAGCCTGTTAATCGACTCCATTATTATATCAAGGGCCGATTCCGCCGTTATTAAAGAAGGAGCAAAGCCTCCTTCGTCTCCGACATTAATCGCTTCTTGACCTACTTGATCGATTAACGATTCTTTTAATTCGTTATAAAGCTCGACTCCTGCCTTTAAATTCCCCCAATAATTTTTCTCTTGAGGAATAACCATAAATTCCTGGATAGCCAGCCAATTGCCGGCATGCATTCCTCCGTTAATAACATTAAAACAAGGTCTCGGGAGTGCTGGCTGACTTTCCGAATAAAAGGAAGAATATTCTTTCGATAAATATTGCCACAAGAAAATATTTTGGGCCGCGGCAGCAGCGCGACAAACAGCCAAAGAAACAGGCAATATTGCATTAGCTCCCAGACGTGATTTATTTTTATGTCCGTCTAATTCAATAAGAGCATAATCTATTTCTTTTTGCTTCCCGACATCTTTCCCGCATAAGGCCGGTCCGATTATATTGTTAACATTATCTATCGCTTTTTCGACGCCTAATCCTTTAAAATGGATATCTCTATCTCTCATTTCAACAGCCTCATGCTTTCCTTTTGAGGCTCCGGAAGGAGCAGCGGCATGATAAATATTATCGTTTGAGGTCAGCAAAACAACCTCTATCGTCGGCTCTGCCCGCGAATTAATAATTAATTTAGCCTTAATTTCCTTAATTGATATTATGTTATTCATTTTCTCTGGAAACTAAGGATTCGTCGGCTTTAGACCAATTTTCTCTTAGGCCCATATCCCACCAATTATTCTTGAGATGGCATCCATATATAATTACGCCCTGAGAAATCATATAGATAAAAATATCTTCCAGTCTGATATTATCCGATACCCCTTCTTTTTTCATTGATTGTAATGCCTCCCACATTTCTGGAGAAGCTATCGATCTGTTGGCCAAGACAAAGGGATATTTTTTTGCGTTTTTTGATATTGCGCTTAACTTATAAATTCTTTCGGCTATTTTCTCGGTTTCAACCTCCAGGACTGAAGATTCTTCGCCCTGATCGATTAATCCAACAACTGTTCTCTCGGCCGTATTAGATATGCGACTCATTTGATGGAAAGGGTTCTCCCCCATCAAAAAACTTCTTGTCGATATGAATAATGTCGATTCGTCTTTCACTTTCGCCCTTATTTTTAATAATGCCGAAAAGATATTCTCTTCTGCAACAAAATGAAAATCTGGAAAATCAAATTTTGCTCCATTATTGCTGGTCTTTGATTCTTTTAGATAATCTAATATGTTTTTTTTCTCAAGAGATCCAACGATAGTAATATCGCGACAACCAGATTCTGTAACTTCCTCAATTATATGTTCAATCATTGGCTTCCCATGCAGAAGCCAAAATTCAGGAAAAACAAAATTAGCTAAAGCTAGCTGATCTTTCTCGAAACTGTCCAATAAAATGATAGCCTTATGAACCATTATTGATTATTTACGTCTTAAAAAGGCTGGAATATCCCAAATTTTTTCTTGTGATGTCTTCTGAAATTCACTTTTTTTCTTCATCTCTTTAACATCAAGCGCATTCAATCTTTTAACTTTTTTATCTTTTTTGGGTAAATCTTTTTTAGATTTTGACTGGGGTTTTTTCACGTTTTTTTTAGTTTTTTTAGAAAGATTAGCTTTGTCTTTAACTGATTTTTTTGATTTTGATTTCTTTTTCTCTAGAGATTTTTTTCTTTCTTTTTTCTCCTTATCAGCATTAATAGACAGAAGAGTAATTTTCATCTGACTCTTAAAGCTGGACCTACGATCAACTCCAAATATAATTTGAGCCTCCGGATTGGGTTCTTTGATCTTCTGGCTGACAACTTGGACTTCTGACATCTTGAGATCTGTCCCCCCAATTAAATGCAGTAATATTTTATCAGCCGGCATTGGTTCATTGTAATAAAAATCATGACGATTTATTTTATCTAAAATCGTTTCTAATCGTTTTTCTCCTTGACCCACGGCGCTATTAAGAAAAATCGTTTGATTGCGTCCGTGTAAAATTGCTCTCAGGTCAGAAAAATCAATATTGATTAATCCCGGCTGTCTGATTATTTCAATTAAAGAATTTAAATTATTAATTAAATTTTGATTAATTAAAGATAAGGCGGCGCTGAAAGAAGCTTGATCTCCAGCAACAGAAAATATTTTTTCGTTAGACAAAATCATCCGAGCATCTAAGCAAGGAGCAATCTCTTTTAAAGATTTTTGAGCTAAGCGTTGGCGCTTAGATCCTTCAAAAGCAAAGGGCATTGTTAAAACGCCAATCCCTAAAGCATGACTATCTTGAGCCGCCTTAGCGAAAACAGGTAACGCCCCCGATCCAATTCCTCCCCCCAGGCAAGCGATTAAAATAAATAAATCGACGTCAGAAAAAAGTTTTTTAATGCTTTCTTCCGAAGATTGAGCAATTTTGCGGCCCAAATTAGAATTCATCCCTGTGCCTAAGCCGCAAGTAGCCTCACTTCCGAAAGAAAAAAGAGCTAAATGATTATTTTTGATTCGTTGAAGATTGACCAAATCCGTGTCCGCCGCAACAAAACTAACTCCTGGAAGTCGTTGGCTCATCTCCGAGACAATTGAAGATCCTCCGCCACCCAATCCAATTATTTTGATTCTAATACTTTTGATTCTCTGCAATTGTGTTTTTTGCTTTGTAGCCATGTTTTAAGAATATTTTAACACAGGCAAGGGCTTAATCAAAATTCGTCATCCTGGAAAAACGCCAGGAATTAAACTGATCTTTTCCGAGTTCACAACGATAATCATATTTATTTGCCATATTTTGAATGTCTTTTTTCTGAGATGAATCGAACTCGAGCCAAATTTCTCCGCCTTTCTTTAAATGTCTTTTGGCTAAAAATAAGAATTTTTCGATAAAATAAAGCCCCTCCTCTCCTCCCGCCAAAGCATCTATTGGTTCATAGTTTTTCACTGAATCTGTAAGACATTCTATTTGTTCTTGATTTAAATAGGGCGGATTAGCCAAGATTAAATCATATTTATCTTTGATTCGATCAAATAAATCTGATTTTATAATTTTCGATCTCTCATTGCCTATGTTATTTAAAGATAAATTAATTTTTATCTGCTTAATGCAATTATCTGAATTATCGGCAAAATCAACTTTGCTGCGACTACAGTGTTTCGACAAAGACAATCCAAGGCATCCAGAACCAGAAAAAAGATCCAGACAGGTAAACTCCTCTTGTCTCAATTTAAATTGACTAATCATTTTCTCAGCCCAATACTCTGTCTCTGTCCTTGGGATAAGAGGTCTCATGCTCAAATCGATATGGCATCCTAGAAAAGGAATAAATCCTATAACATATGCGAGAGGTTCTCCTGATTCCAGCCTATTTATGTCTTTTTCGACTTCAGAAGGCCATTTTTCAGGCTGAGATAAGATACCGTTCAATTTGTATTTATCTCTTAAAAGCCAATCAATTTCCTTTAAATCCATGGGCAATGATGTAAATTTCACGACTATTTCGACGCACTGCTTTGGGCCGAAGTTGTTTTTGCCATTCGAAAAGTTTTTGAATTCTTTTTCGGATAATATCGTGTTCTCCTCCCTCCATGACCTTCATAACTAAAAATCCTCGAGGTTTTAAAAAATCCTCAGCCAAATCGATAACTCTTCCAGCCAGTTCGGCTGAACGACCGGCATCTAGAATTTTAATTCCCGACATTGATGGCGCCATATCAGATATTATCCCGTGGAAATTATCTATTATCCCGACTTTCTGCATTAACTGTTTTAGTTCTTCAGAAGTAATCTTAAAAATATCCTTCTGAATAAAAAATCCACCTTCTATTTTTATGTCTACTTCTTGTTTGTCAATCCCCAATATTTTCCCTCCTGGATTTATTTGCTGACCGACATAAATAGACCAAGAACCGGGAGCACATCCTAAATCGAGGATACATTGCCCACGCCGGAAAAGACCATATTTATTATCTAGCTCTTTTAATTTATAAACAGACCTGGCCGGATAACCTTCTTTTTTCGCTTTATTAAAGAAAAAATCTTGAGGTTGATACATCTCTCATATTTTAACATATAAAAAAAGGCGAGGACCTACAGCGTCCTCGCCTCCCGATTTTCCTACTCTGTTGGCTAGTAGGCAGCCCTGGGATATCCCTCCGGAATTACTCCTTCCTTGCGGCGCTCTTCCAGGAACGCTTCCCACGGACACCCGGTAACCAATTGTGCTCTTTCTCCGATAGCCGAGACGACCTTCTGTGCTTCGGAAATGGTGTCTCCTTCAGGAAACACGTACACCCCATTCTCGCGCGGATGACGAGTAACCTGAACGCTGTGGAACCTGCCCGGCAAGCAACATTCCATCACCACACCGAGAACTTGCTTTCCTGCTGTTCGAGGTTTACTGCTAAAAACGAGCACTTTCACGTTTTACCACCCTTCCTTCTTTTTTTTGTAGGACGACTCCTGTTTTACACTTCCCTCCTTTTCGGTAGTCGTGTTTTGTATTATATATATAATCCAATACTTTGTCAAATAGAAAAATCTGCCAATTTAAAATAAATATAAATTCGATTAAATATTAGAAAATAAGTTTTTCGAGACGATCACCCCAAATGCCTAATTGAACAATTCTATTATTAAACAAATCAACTATCGTCAAATCATTTCCTCCATAACGGCAAACACCTTTCAAAAGAATATCATGATCGACTTCAACTTTATCAGGATGGATAACATTTTTTTTGCCAGTCGGATTAGCCGAAGCCGCTGTAATAGGAAAACCGCATTTTTGGATCAATCGATTAACGGTATCGTTTTGGAACTGAATTACTCCGATCAAATTACTTGGCCCGCTTAATAAAGAAGAAACGGATGCTCTTTTGGGCAGAAGAAACAAAACTGGGCCAGGCCAAACCCTTTCAATAACAGCTCTGTGATCTGCTCCGAGTTGAACTATGTCTTCCAATTGAAACATATTATCAACCGCTATCGGTAATGGTTGGGTTTTTGTATCTAAGCCCTTGGCTTTTATTATCTTAGCGATGGCTTGATCATCATAAATATTTGCTCCCAACGCATAATATGTGTCGCTCGGATAAGCAACCACACCGCCTTCCTTTAAAGATTTAACTGCTTCTAAGATTTTATCCATAACTCTATAGATATTATAGCTCATCAATTTAAACAACCAAATCTTAAACACAAAAATGAAGCAATAAATATCTTTATGCCATTGTTTTTTCAATTAGCCTAATTAATGTAAATATTTTAAATAAAATTTAGAATCTCTTGCCCAGGCTTTTTTTGTGCCATAAAAAAGCAACTGTTGAAAAGACCACCATGAAAAAAAAGATAACTATAAGATTAAAAATTGGGGAAAATTCACTTGCTCCTTGAATCGAATATCTCGCCAAGTCTGTATAGTATGTTAAGGGCGAAAGAAAAGATAAAATTCTAAAACTGCCCATTTCTGCAATCGGAACAAATACTCCGCTTATAAAAATCAAAGGGAATTTAAGAAGCGTGGCGATAAGCATGACATCTGAAGGATTATCCGTTGGACGAGCAGAAATTAGAACCCCTAAAGAAGAGAAGCAAAATGCCGCAACGATAGTTCCTACTACCAATGGCCAAGTGATTATCTCCCACCCTAGTACCAAAACACTCACTAAGGCAATAAAAAAGACAATGAATAAACCGAATAAAGCTGAAGCCATAATGTCTCCCAGGAGTATCGCCCAAAGAGCAATCGGAGAAGAAGCCAATCTTTCGAAAGTCTTCATTTTTGTTTCCCAAGGAGCAATAACTGGTGTGATTGCCGAAACGGCAAAAAAGAGAGCCATCCCCAGCAAACCGGTGATTAATAGTTCTAAAGGTATACTTCTCTTGAAAGAGAAAGAAATAAACAAAAAGGCAGGTATCAGAAGCCCCTGTATCATAACCGGCGCCCTTAGATAATAAATAGATAAGTCTTTTTTAGCAATTGCTAAAGACCTTTTAAACTGTTCCCAAATATTCATTTTCCGTTTCTTTGAGTTAGTTTTATAAAAACATCTTCTAGGCTAGGCCCCAAAGTATTTAAAAAGATAATTTCGTTATCCGTATCTTGACAGTATTTAACCAAGAGGGAGATAATTTCACCCACTTCTTTGGCATATAATCTGAATTTGTCACCTTTTTTCTTAACATCAAGAATTCCTTTAAAATCCAATTGTTTTGCTTCAACCGGATGCTTAAAAGCTACCTCAATAGAAGAAGTACTTTCAATAGTATTTTTTAATTGTTCCGGACGATCAATCGCAACAATCTTCCCATGATTCATAATAGCCACTCTATCACAAAGATAATTGGCTTCTTCGATATTGTGAGTCGTTAAAAAGATTGTAACGCCCCGATCATTAAACTTCCTGATAAGATCTCTAATCAGAACAACGCTTTCGACATCTAACCCCCCTGTTGGTTCATCTAAGAATAAAATTTGAGCATCATTCATCAGAGCCATGGCCAAGACAAGCCTCTGCTTCATGCCCTTAGAAAAAGTTTTTACTTTTTGATTTTTCTTCTCATAGAGATGAAAAAGTTTTAACAATCCCTCAGCCCGATGATTATTTTTTTCTTTCTTTATTCCATATAAAGAACCCATAAATAATAAATTTTGCAAAGCCGATAAATCCATATAGGCATTAGCCATTTCCGGAACAACCCCCATCATCTGTTTAGCCTCTATCGGAGATTGCTTAATGTTGTACTTCCCAATATAGCCGCTGCCTTTTGTCGGTTTTAAAATACCGGTCAACATCCTGATAGTTGTAGTTTTCCCCGCTCCATTAGGACCAAGCAAACCAAAAATCTCTCCCTTCTCCACTTCAAAAGAAATGTTGTCTACCGCTTTAAATTTTTTAAACTCTTTGGTTAAATTTTCAGCCCTGACAGTCATTATTTATTTCAATAAGATCATTAATATTATAAAATTTTTTTAGATAAGAAGAACAAGTTGATTGCTAATATTCCACATCTAATTTCTCAACTCTAAAGAATTTCTCCTTTTTATCTCTTTCTTGTATTTATTCTAACAAAATTTTGTCAATATAACACTTGTTTTTCCCTCTCGCCAAATATTTATATGCTATTACGCCGAACAAACAGAAACGGCACAAGAGCAAAACTCTTGTGCCGTTACCCTAGAAGTAGTCGTTTTACTTCCAACTTGATTGCTTCATGAACCTCCTCTCTCGATCCTCCGGCCTTTATCTCTTTGGCAATATGCGGGTTCTGATCTATGAAATCCCGATAACCTTGCCATACTCGTTTGAAGAAAGCCAAGTCTTCTCGTTCTATCCGATCTAAAGAATCGCCTCTCCATTCAAACAAAGAGTCGAAGTCTTTCAAAAGAACGAGATACAGATTTGGCACCAAGCCACCCATAGCATAGTCTCCTATGTTTTGGATCGCTTCAAGAGACAATCCCCGTCCGTAGCCTTGATATGTTAGGCTTGAAGTTCTGTCTCGGCTGCACACGATTATTTGCCCTTTCTTCAAGGCAGGAAGAATGTCTTCATCCCGAATCTGTGCTCGATTGGCCATAAAGAGCAGCATCTCTGCGTCAGCCGATAAGAATTCTCCTTCTGTGCTCAAGAGAATTTCTCTGATTTTGTTACCGAGATTGCCACCTCCTGGTTCACGCATAAAGAACACGTCGTAGCCTTCTTCTTGAAGCCAGTCGACAAGCATTCTACATTGCGTATCTTTGCCCGAAAAATCCGGCCCTTCTAACACGATATACTTCCCGGGATAGTCCTCTATATTGAGGCTCATTCGTCACCTCCTTTTTAAAATTTCAGGTTCTAACTTCTAATTTAGCCATATTAATGGCCATAAGTCAAGTATCTTAAAAAAACAATAAACACTAGGCACTTTAAATTTTGCCTAGATAAATATTGCGTTGTTCTCCTCAAAGATAAGAATCATGAGGAGCTAATAGATTTTGTGCATCTAGCTCGGGGGCAGGGATTCGAACCCCGATTGCCAGGGCCAGAACCTGGCGTCCTACCATTAGACGACCCCCGAATAATAATTAATCTAACAATTTAATTCATATTTTCAAATGACGATAAACTGCCATTAAAGTTGAAATCCATCCCAAAGACAATCCAGTCAATAACTGTAAACCGAATAACAATAATAAGTTTTCAGTCAAATAACTCCAAAGACTAAATCCCGGCACCAAACTTATCAATTGAGGTGATAAAAAGTAAACCAACGGAATTGATATTATCGCCACCAGTAGAGCGGCAATTAATCCACTGATCAGTCCCTGAATAACAAATGGTGTTCTAATAAACCAAGGCGAAGCACCCACCAATTTCATTGTTTCTACTTCATAACGAGAAGCATGCACTGAGATTCTGATTGTGCTAAAGGCAACCAAAATTACCAACAGGACCAACAACAAAGAAATAATAACACCAAATGAATGAATCTGATTGGTTGTTTCAAAAACTTTGTTGATAATCGATTCTCTGTTATAAAAATCAACTTTATTTAATAAATCGGGATATTCTTGACCAAGATAATCCGCTATTTCAGCATAATGCTCCGGATTATTGACAATAATATCGAGAGAAGATAAAAACGGGTTTTCCCCCACTTGATCCAACGCTCTTTGATATAAAATATCTCCTCTATATCGATCCATAAAATGGCTGAGTGCTTCTTCTGATGAGACTATTTTAATTTCCTCAATGTCATTATTGAACTTAATCTCAATATCTTCTTTAACCATTGTCATGTCTGCATCATCAGCGTCTCTTTGAAAATAAGCAGCTATGCTGACTTGTTCTTTAACTTGTTCAATAACCGCTTTCGACAGTCCTCCAACTAAAAAAAGTAAAGTCGCCAAAAAAACAACTACCGCTATAACCATAACCGCTATCCAGCTTGATTCTCGACTGCGTTTAAAGTTAACCCAACCAAATTTGAAAGCTCTTTTGTAAGATAATAAATCAGGCATGATTAAAAAATAAAATTACGACTGTTATTGTCGTCACGAATAATTCGACCTTGATGCAAGGCCATCGTTCTTCCTTCTGTCTGGGCGATAACATCCTTGTCATGAGTTGCGACAACCACTGTTGTCCCCATGTGATGAATTTTTTTCAATAACTCCACAATATCCCAAGTGTTGTACGGATCAAGATTTCCGCTTGGCTCATCAGCCATAATAACATCAGGTTGATGAATTAAAGCCCTGGCAATGGCCAATCTTTGCTTCTCCCCTCCTGAAAGCTGATAAGGAAAGCAATCGGCTTTATCTATTAAACCAACAACTTCTAAGACCATCGGAACATCTCTCTCGATTTCTCGATCAGAGGCTCCAATAACTCTCAAAATATATCCAACATTGTCATAAACTGTTTGTTGGGGCAAGAGTTTGTAATCTTGATAAACCACACCTATGCGCTGCCTGAGAGCACAAATGTCTTTTGTCTTCATGTCAACTACAGACTGTCCGGCGAAATATACTTTCCCCGCTGTCGGATATTCCTCTCTTATTAATAATTTTATTAACGTTGTTTTGCCAGCTCCAGATTTACCGACAATCGTTACAAATTCTCCTTTTTGAATTTCAAAAGTGACGCCGTCTAAAGCAACACAGGAATTGTTGTATTTTTTAATTACCTTGTCGAATTTAATCATTATTAATCTTAATGCCTGATTTGATAAATTCATTTATCTCGCCATTCAAGACGCCGTTTACATCTGATGTTTCGACTTCTGTCCGATAATCTTTAACTAGCTGATAAGGCTGCATGATGTATGAACGAATTTGCTTCCCCCAGGCCGCACTTTTAAGGCCACTTTTAAGAGAAGCCATTTTTTTCTCATTTTCTTCCTCTTTTTTCTGACGCAATTTAACCTTAAGTAAACCCATGGCCATCTCTCTGTTGGCTCCTTGAGATCTCCCAGCCTGGCAGGCAACTTGTATCTTAGTCGGCAAATGAGTTATCCTAATCGCCGATTCAGTTTTATTAACATATTGACCACCAGGACCAGAAGCGCGATAAGTATCTATCCTCAAGTCACTTGGATTTATCTCAATACTATCTTGATCTTTTGAAAAGAGAGGCAAAATCTCAACTAAAGCAAAAGAAGTATGACGGAGTTGTTGTTCAGAAAAAGGAGAAATTCTAACTAAACGATGAACGCCTTGTTCGTTCTTTAGATAGCCGAAAGCATTGTTCCCCTTTATTTCCATCACTATTTCTTTTAAGCCAATGCGCCCATCTGGGCCTCCGGGCTCTCCAAATGATTGATCCATTATCGTCACTTTCCAGTTTTGATTTTCAGCATATCGATGGTACATCCGAGCCAGCATTGCCACCCAATCTTCCGCTTCGCGTCCCCCAACTCCGGAAGTAATATCTATTATTGCATGCCCATGATCATATTTACCAGACAAGAAACGAAGAATTTCCTGTTGTTCAATTTTATCCTTTAAAACGATAATCTGATCATCTATTT
This sequence comes from uncultured Candidatus Saccharibacteria bacterium, assembly GCA_964639775.1. GTDB lineage: Bacteria > Patescibacteriota > Minisyncoccia > Minisyncoccales > UBA1441 > CAZXEI01. Next base: position 7,893 of record CAZXEI010000002.1, on the reverse strand, counting down.
TTGACCTGAGAGTTTCGTCTCCTTCAGCTAATTGAGCCAACTCGAGCATGTCTTCGACTTCTTCTTTCAAAAGAGCCATGCTTTTGGTTTCTTCTTCTAAATCAGATAATTCTTTATTTATTTCGACCGCCTTTTCTCGGTTATCCCAAAAGTCGGGCTTGAGTGTTTTATCTCTCAATTCTTGAATCTTTTGCTTTTTTTTATTCCAGTCAAAGATAGTCCATCACTTGATGGACCCTATCTTCCAATTCTTTTACCTTGCTTTCGGTTGGTGTCATCTTGAGCCGAGAGCGGGAATTGAACCCGCGACCTAGCGCTTACGAAGCGCTCGCTCTACCCCTGAGCCATCTCGGCTTAATGAGCGGCAGACGGGAATTGAACCCGCGACCTTCTGCTTGGGAAGCAGACGTTCTGCCTCTGAACTACTGCCGCTTAAACCATTGCTTAATATTTGATATTGTTTTTGACCAGAAACCGAGCTCTTCTTGATCGGTTAAGTAATCTGGGCTTTCTCCTTTAACCTCAAAAACGATAACCTGTTCTCCTGGCTTCATTAAATTCAATCGAGCTCGCGCAAGCCTTTCTAAGAAAATCTCATGATTCGTGGATTCTGTTTGAAAATCCAATTGCCTTTTTTTATTTTCAAGCGAAGAAATCTCTTCTTGAACATCTGCTAGGTCTTTTTCGTATTCAATTTTTCTTAGATAGATTCTAAGATTTTGGAAAAAAAAGAACAAAGTTATTAAAAGTATTAGGCACCAGGTCAGCCATTGCCATCCGTTATTGCGTTTTTTTTGATATGCTGATCGCCAGTAGCCATTCATAATGTTTATTATAGAACAACTGACTAACTCTTCAACATTTTAAGAAAAACTTCCGGCGTTAATTTCACTTTTCCTATCGAGGCTAATCGCTTTTTGCCTTCTCTTTGCTTAACTAATAATTTCTTTTTCCGGCTCCAGTCACCACCATAAAGAGCGGCCGTTACATTTTTCCCTCTGGCCTTAATTGTCTGTCGAGCAATAATTCGACCTTCTACTTGTGCTTGAATAATTATATTAAACTGTTCTCCAGGGAGAATTTCTTTTAAACGATCTACCAAACGACGAGCTTCTCTGTACGCTTCTTCTCTCGCCACAATTCTCGAAAGACTTTCTTTCTCTTCTCCGGCTATTAATATTTCCAGTTTAACCAAATCTGCTCGACGGTATCCTGTCAATTGATAACTCGCCGAAGCATGGCCTTCTGTGGTGCTCTTTAGAGCATCGTCAAACCCCGACATAATACAGCGAAGAGGCGTTTGGTAAATTAAAATAAATCGGCCAGCTTGCAAATATTCTTGCTCTTGGAAAGATCCTTCTATCTTGCTTAAAGTTTCCATTGCTTGCCCTAACCATTCTTGAGGCACAATTAATTTCAACTCAACCCATGGCTCCTCAACCCATTCCATCTCTGAGACCGAAGGCCAATCGATTGAAGAATTGATCAAATAGGGCTCTTGTCCTCGCCGTTTAATTCGGTAGCTAACCATTGGAACAGTAATAATTAAACTTAAACCAAATTCTGATTCAAGGCGGCGAGCAGTAATCTCAGCATGCAATAAACCAAGAAAACCAACTCGAAAACCCTTGCCCAAACCTTCTCTTTTTTCTACCTCAAAAACTAAGGCCGGGTCATTAAGTTTTAATTTTTCCAAAGCAGACTTTAATAGAACAAACCCTTTATCATGTTGAACGTACAGTCCGTTGAAAACCATAAGTTGAGGCTCTCTGTAGCCTGGCAAAGATAGCGTTTTTTTATCAGCCAAACTCATTGTGTCACCCACCCGCACCGACCCTGATTCTTTTAGGCCAGTAGCCACGTATCCTGTTTCTCCGGCCGACAAAGAATCAGTTGGGATCAAATCGGGCTTAAAAATACCAACTTGTTGAATCTCGCCCTGAGCATTTGTCGCGTTAAAAGAAAACTTCTCTCCTGGTTTGATAGAACCACTAAAAACTCTTAGATAAGCAATTATGCCCCGAAAAGGATCGTAATGAGAGTCAAAAACTAATCCACGAAAATCATCTGATTTTAAATCAGGAGCCGGAACTTCTTTGATAATCCGATGTAATAATTCTACTACTCCCGTCCCCTTTTTAGCTGAAACGAGAGAAACTTCTTCGATTGGCACATTTATCAAAGAAGCTAATTCTTGACGAGCCTTATCCACTTCTGCTTGAGGCAAATCAATTTTATTGATCACCGGAATGATGGTCAATCCCTGTTCTTGCGCTAGGCGCAAATTAGCTAAAGTTTGAGCCTGTATTCCTTGAGAAGCATCAACCAATAAAACCGCTCCCTCAACGGCCGCCAAGGCGCGCGAAACCTCATAACTGAAGTCAACATGGCCCGGTGTGTCTATTAGATGAAGGACCCAATGAATACCCTGCCAATCGTATTCCATCTGGACTGGATGCATTTTTATCGTTATCCCCTTTTCTTGCTCCAAACTCATACGATCTAAAAATTGCGCCCTCATTTTACTATTAGGGATTGTTCCGGTTATTTCCAAGAACCGATCGGCCAATGTAGACTTCCCGTGATCAATATGGCTGATGATAACAAAATTTCTTATCTCTCTCGGCATTAATCTTAATATTAATTCTTAAATTCGTGCTTCAGAGCTCCAATTATCTGGATTAAAGCCATGCGATTTATTTTATAGCTAGCCACTAAGTAGCTAATCATACCGATCGCAATAGCTGCCGATGCCTGAGTCATCACTCCAATTGATCTCTCCATATCTACCCAGTCAGCCATATAATAAAGTGTTGTGTAAACAAAAAATATCATAATAAAAGAAGCAATTATCGTTCTTAATAAAAAGACCAAAGCTTGTTTTAAAAACTGCTCTTTCTTCCATCTTCTCCGCAGAATAATTGTCAGGATTATTAATTGAAAAATATTAGACAATGAAAAAGCTAACGGCAGTCCAATAATGCGGATATCGCTAATATTTTGAAGGCGCATAAGATTAACCATCCAGTCTCGAAAAACATTTTCTTGGCCCAAAAAATGAACGAACGTTAAAATAAGAATTATGTTAAGCAATACCGAAATAAATACAACCCAAGCTGGAGGTTTATTGTCTTGCATGGCACTAAATGTCCGAGAAATCAAAGTCACTAAGGCTTGAGCAAAAACCCCCAAACAAAACAGTCCCAAACAAGCAGCCGTCAAACGTGTGTCTTCCCATGAAAATTTACCTGTCCCCAAAACTATTCTAACTAATTGAGCCCTCAAAGCAAAAAACAACAAACTTCCCGGGATAATAAGAAATACGATTTGACGAAAACTTGTTAGAAAACTATCAACAAATTTTTTTTGATCAGAACAGGCAAAAGAAAGCGCCATCGCCGGGAAAATAGCTGTGGTAAAAGAAACGCCAATTAATCGAGTTAATGCTTGGCTGAAGTCTCCTGCCAAATGATAAACCGAGACACTGCCTATGGCTAACAATGAAGCTGCTGCTGTTACTATCAATAAATTAGCTTGGCTGAAAACAACTGAAAGAGATCGAGGAGTAGCCAGGGAAACAAGCCTCTTTAAACCTGGATGACTCCAGGCAAAAACAGATGAGCTGTCCGAGCGCAAAGAAAAAAAGGAAGGAAGCTGAATGGCTAAATGAAGCACTGCCCCTAAAACCATGCCCCAGGCCAACCCTGGTAAGCCTAACCAAGGAACCAAGAATATTATTCCGATAATTACGCCCAAATTATGGAATACTGGAGCTAGTGAACTGATTAAGAATCGATCAAAACATTGCAAGATTCCAGATACAGTTGTACTCAGCCCAAGAATCATTGGAGTTAGAAGCATTATTCTCATTAACCAGGCAATTTCAGCCTGAATATTTGCAGAAAATCCAGGAGCAACCGCTGAAATAATTTGAGGGGCAAAAATAATAAAAATCGAAGACAGAATAGCCAGAAACAAAGGAATCTTATTCAGTGTCGCTGAAAGAAAAAGCCAGCCTTCTTTTTTAGAACGCTGACTATATTCTCGAAATAATGGAATGACAGCCACTGAGATCGCTCCCATTATCAAAACTGTTGTGATGAAGCTTGGCACCCTGAGAGCAGAAAAATAAATATCTCTTTCGATCGGGTTGAATCCTCCGGCAATAAGTCGATTCCGTATCAATCCCAACACAGCACTAAAAAAACTAGCAATCGCTAACACAAAACCGGCAGATGTGGAATTCTTTGTTCTGTGGTTTAACATTTTTGTAATCATGTTCCGGTAATCTATTTTAGCAAAATCAAATAAACAAAAAAACCTGACCTGAGATAAGCCGAATTCTGTTTTAGACGATCATCTATCTAGGTTAATTGTTGCCAATTAACTCAAGCGAGCCACCTGAAGAATAATTCTTCTTTTTGCTCTTGCACCCAGTAAGGATTTAGACGTTTCATTCCCTGCTTTCGCCGGGACTCTCCCCTAAGGGGAGCTGCTTCCTTTCGGAAAACAGCGTTTCTGTTCGCACCTCTATCCAAGACGAATCCTGGACGACGGCTGTTAGCCGCTACTTTTTCTTGCAAAGCAAGATGGTGTTCGGACTTTCCTCGTTGTCGAAACAACGCGATCGTCTCGCAGGTCAGGCTATCGCATTATGATGAATATTGTAGACAATGTCAAGTTAGCAAAGTTTTTGTTGTTCAGCGTCTAATGCTTGATTAACCAATCTATCTGCTTCTGTGTTTTCCGAACGACTAATGGACACAAAAGAAACTTCTTTGAAGTCAATTTTTAAATTCCACAATCTAAGAAAAAGAGGAATTAGTTTTTGATTGATAATTTTATAACGACCATTAATCTGCTCAACTAAAAGCTGAGAATCTGAACGAATCTCTATTGATAAATTTTTAATTTTATTCTTACCCCAAAGAGCTTTTATTTTTTCTAATGCAAAAATAGCAGCTGAATACTCAGCTTCGTTATTAGTTTTATGGCCAAGAAAATGATTGTATTCTTTTAGACATTTACCTTTTTCGTCTGAGACAAAAACGCCAAGAGCAGCCGGGCCAGGATTTCCTCTTGCGCCACCATCAATATAAGCAATTATTTTATCCATATAATTTTTGATAATTTTTAATTAAACAAGCATGTAATTTCTGCAAATCTTCATTTTTCACTTCAAACCCAGCAGCTGGTGGATGCCCTCCAAAATTAACTAAACGCTCAGAACAAGCATTCATTAAAGAAACACAATCTATTCCTTCCGGCGCACGAACAGATCCCCGACTTGTTTTTTCTCCCTGGGAATAGACGAAAACCGGTCTTTGGTAATTACTTGATAAGCGTGCAGCAACCGCCGCCAAGGCACGGCGAGGCCAGCTCTCATCACCGATAAAAACAACATCTAAGAGCAAGTTCTCTTCATTTATTCTTCTCTCTGCTTCTAACATAATCTCTTCTCTCAAACGAAAATACTCATAAGATCTTTCTTCTAGTCTTTCCACGATCTTAGAAATTACAGACAAACGATTTTCAGTTAGAAGTAAAAATGATTCGGCCATCCTCTGATTATTTACCTGACTAGCGTTTAAAACAGTAATTAAGCGTTGAATTGCTTCTCGGAAAACAACATCTTCTTTAAGATATCGGTCTAGCAAAAACCTAAGCGAACTTCGGCTAGTAGAAGGCAGAATATTTATTGCCCTATTCACTATCTCTAAATTGTCTTCCTCGATTGGCATCATGTCTGCTATCGTTGCCAACCCCGCCAACTCTATAAAACGATCACTCAAAATATCAATGTCTGGATCATCCTTAAGCAACCAAAGGGCAAAATGATAGCACAATCCGGCGGCAGCTAATTTCTTAAAAGCATATCCATCTTCTGACTGCTTAGGATTAATAACAAAATTAGCCGGTGGCAATTTATCTGACAAAGGTTCATGGTGGTCAATTATAATTGACTCGAATCCTTTTTTCTGAGCGGCTGCCACTGCTTCATTATCGCTGATACCTAAATCAACTATGATTATTAAACGAGGCTCTTCTTTTTCTACATAATCAAGCGAAGACATATTGAACCCATGTCCCTCTTTCTGAAAACAAAAAATCACTTTAATATTAGAGAAGCCTAGTCTTTCTAAGGCCTCTTTAATAATGATAGAAGAAGTAACTCCGTCGACGTCCTCGTCGCCGTAAATAATAATTTTATCATCTCGAGAAAATTGATTGACATACTGAGATGCCTCCGACATGTTCTTTATCGAGCACAGATTCATATCTCAGGTAATCAATTTGTTGCCTTTCAAAGCTTTTAAGGCTGGCAATTCTTGGCCGGATGCCATTCTCATCATTGATTCTCCTCCACTAGAAACATAGCCAAAAGATTCTCTTAAACCAAGTTTATCGATAAATGATATCATTTCTCGCCCGCCTAACATTGAAAAAACTTTTGAATTTTTAGAGACCTCTTTAGCAATTGCCTTAGTCCCTTGACTAAATTCTGGCCAAGCACAAAGGCCTAGCGGACCACGCCAGATTAAAGATTCTGATTTTGATACGATTTCCGAGAATAATTGAATCGTGGTCGGACCAATATCGTAGATATCGTCTTCTTTTCTAACTTCACCCGGTGCAAATATACGACGGTAAGAATCCTCTAAGCTTTTAGGCCCAGTAACAACATCGACCGGTAAATGCAATTTAGGACTAGTCGTATCAAGTTTTTTAATTAAACGCACTGCTCGATCATCGGGCCACTCTCTGCCCGGCGAAACTCCTTTTACTCTAAATATTGCTTCTGCAATTTTACTGCTGACAAGAACATGTTTTGCTTTATCCAAAAAAATTAAAGCCAATCCTATTGAGTCAACGATTCTGTCGCCCCCAAGAATTACCGTTAGTGGTTTTTCTTCTAATTTATCAATCGCTTCTATTTCAGACATTAAATGAAATCCTCCCGCGCTTTCCATAAAATCGGGTAGTTGGATTAAAGAAGCATAAGGAAGATAGCTTAGCTCAAAAGCTTCATTAATATAAACATCGGCCAAGCGAGAAAGCGCCTGTGCCAAAACCGAATCGCCTTTGGATTCTTCCGGGTAAAATGATAAATTCTCCAAAAGAACTATCTTCTTTTGATTTAAAAGTTCTTTTACTCTCAACGGCAAAGTTTTTTCAAAAATAGAATGGCTTAAGAAAGAAACCTCTCGTCCGGATATCTGACCTATCTCTTCAATCCAGGCAGACAAACTAGTATTGTCTTCAATATTGCCGACAATAATCAAAGAAGATCCTTCTTTTAGAATATGTTCTATTGTTTGACGATAAAGCTCCAATGGGTTTTGAAAACCAAGTTGAAGAATAATTTTTCTATTTTTTAAATCGATTTTATTAATATGATTAATCATCGAGATTAACTGTTTGATTTGGTTTAATAATCTTAGGTTCGCTCTTACGTCGAGCCGAACGATCAATAATTTTCTTTAAAATTTCTTTATAGCCCGTTTTAGAAGCATCTTCTTTCGCCATACCTTCGGCTTCAGCCATCTGTTTGAGGCATGACTTACAATAATATAGTCTGCCCGGCACTGGTTTAAAAGTTAATTTAAATTTTTTATTGCATTTCTGGCAAACAGCATCATAAAGCTCTGAAGTTTTAACTTTCGTAATTTCGACTTCCTCCATCCAACGATTGATTTTATCCTCAACCTTTCTTCTGGGCGTACCATATCTCTCACGAGATAAAGCTATAATCTTATCGCGATTACTTTTATCCGGAATATTTTTTGGAGGAAGAGTTTGAGCAGAAAAAGTCCGGTTAGCCAAACCATCAATCATTAGGCGACCTTCGGCAACAATACATTGATCACCTCCACCAACCGGACCAGACCCAGC
>CAZXEI010000001.1:8135-21271 GCA_964639775.1 uncultured Candidatus Saccharibacteria bacterium | reverse complement strand
CCGCTTCCCGGCGGGCCAGTTAGAAAAACATTCCACCCAAGCTTTAAAGCTTCAAAGGCTTCATCCTGTTTCACAGTCTAATAATAACAAAGTTAAATGAAGCTCTCAATCAAAAAGCCCCCGCTTTCGCCGGGGCTTTTATTATCTAATCTTATCGACCGATCAATTGATTCAATTTAGCAATTGTCGAATTCCCGACATAACCTGTTCCATTAAACAGTCCTACCGGTGTTAAAATTTCTGATCGATACTTCTCTTGGAATCTGATAACAGCTGTTGTCGTCAAGGCTCCGAAATAACTCGTTTCTTGCCCAGGCGATCCAACACCAGAGGCTGCTACTTGAGTATCGGATGATTGATTTAAAATACCCTGTAAGCACTTAACATCATCGCCGATCATTTGCTGACTCAAGCTACGAGTGAAAGTCACACCCTGACAAACAATAGGAGCTGTCCCTGGAGCTTCTGTACCACGCAATAAAGCAATTTGTTGCTGCAATTGAACCAAAATAGCAGTTAATCTATTTATTTCAGCCATTAGCTCCGCTGCTGTCATTTCGCCAGTTGGCGTTGTTGGCGTTGTTGGCGCTGCTCCTTCTTGCCCTCCCATTACGGAAAAATTAGAGAACGAAGTTGTTGTTGCCGTTAATGTGTTAGTCGCTGTATTAACCGTTGTCGGTAAAGCCACCCATTGAGTTCCATCCCAGTGATATATCTTTAAGCTTGATAAAAGAACATCGCTTCATAAAGCACCAGCTTTACGAATAATTGACTCTGGATTCATTATAAGCAGGACAAGATAAATGTCAATCAGTCTTTACAAGAATAATTATAACAAAAATGTTTTTGAAAACAACAAAATTGTGAAAAAACATTCCAAAGAAAATCCCGAAGATAATTCAACGATGAACAAATGATGGGGGCGTTTTAGAAAATCAAGGAGCCTCGGCATTACGTTTCTGGCCGAGCTCCTCCAAAAGCTTCTTCGTTTCGGGAATAAGCATTCTTTTGGTCCATTCTTTTTGAGAGTCATCAATTAATTCCCCCAGTCCGGAGAGAACGTTTTTTTGATTGAATTTGATATCAATAGCCTCTATTAGCTTTTTGATAAAATCATTTACTTCTATTCCCGTCCTTTCCTTGATCAAATTTTGATTAGGACGAAAATACATCGTCAGAAAATAGTGCACATCAAACAAGTCCCGCGGAGCTGGATTCTTTCGCTCAATCAAGGCAACCATTTTATTAGAAAGAGTCGTGGCTTCGTCTTGAATCTTAATCTGAACTCCCATAAGAGATTTAATCGTGTATTGGCTGTTACGCCAAATTCTTTTATTGAGCTCTATCTTTATATTGGGAGCCCCTCTCTCGTAATCGAAAAGAAAAAAAAGAGTATGCCTTTTGTTTTTCTGTTCAAGGATTCGACCGTGTCTGCTCAAAATCAAGGAAATTGTTTCTGTTTCCTTGAGACTAATTTTTTTTAAAATATCAAAGTCTAAATCCAAAGATAGCCGGGGCAGACCATAAAAAATCATACTAGCCGTTCCTCCTTTAAATGCCACCTGGGGAATGTTTCGACAAATCTCCAAAAGTAGCATCGTTAAAAATCTTTTATGGGCATCAACATTAATTCCTTTATGAGTCATGATTTTTTATGAAAATTTCAGCTTTTTTTTGGACGAACTCGGGATAGATTTTCGAAAGCTCATCTAAGTAAGCTTTGTTTATTTTATAAGGCCGATCGATATTTAAAAGCATCCCATGATAAAAAGCATCCAAGAGGGCTCTTTCAGGACTGGCAATTGAGACGCCTGAATCTCTCTTAACTCCTCTCAAATCAAACAAAATGTTATTTTTAATCTTATGATAATAAAAAATATATCCAGCCATATTTATTTTATGGCTTATCAAAGCAGCAGAATAAACAATTCGGCTAGCTTGAAAATTAATATCGAAGTGCCTCAAAGCACTGTTGAAAGAAACATAAGAAACCTCCACGATGGTATTGGCTAGCTGCAAAGGATCAAGATCTTTCCCAAAAAGATAATAGCCTCGGCTAATTCTAGTTAGAATGCCGCTGTCAACCATTCTTTTCACTATAGTGCTGAACCATTCCTGATCTGTTTCCCATAATTGACGCAAATTCCGAGCCGAAAAAACATTTTTTTCAGACTCTTGCAACATTTTTATCCTCTGGCTGTTATTCATAATAGTTATACTGCGATAGTATACAAATTGTATATTATCATTGTATATAATCAAAAAACTCTGTCAAGGATTGGCTAAATTTTGCCTAGAAACGATACCGAAACCAGGGTCTTCTCACCCAAGCAATAAACAGTCTATTTTTACCACTTGGAAAAAACAGGGGCTTCGGCCTGGATAATTATCTGCTTCAGATTAAAAATATTTTTTACTTTTAATGTCTTTGCGATATCAAGTATAAAAAATGTCCTCCGAAGAGAAGCCCGAAGGCAACCCATCGAAGGACATTGCCATTATAGCCAAGTCTGTTTTTTTGTCAAGCCAAATTTTAAAATCTTAAAAGAAAAACTTGTATTACTTAATCTAACGGAATATTATTCATCAGCTTATGAACCTTCCGGCGCTAAACAAAGAAATAAATTTTAAGCAGAGCTCCCATCTCAAGGCCGTCGCTTGCCTTTTCATGCTGATAGACCACATCGGTGCTTTTTTAATCCCGGCGCTGCCGATCTTAAGAATTATCGGCCGATTATCAATGCCCCTCTTCGCTTATCAATTGACAGTCGGCTACGCTCACACCTCCAATCAATACCGTTACTTCAAAAGACTTTCTTTTCTAGCTTTCATTTCTCAAATACCCTATTCTCTTCTTCGAGGATATCAGCTCAATATTCTTTTTACTTTTTTATTCGCTCTGTTGTTAATCTGGTCAATTGACAATAAGTCAATTTATGGACTTCTCCTACTCCCCTTTATTCCTTTCTGCTCTTATGGATTATATGGAACATTAATCGTTCTGTTGTTCCATTATTCAAAATCTTTATCAAAGTCTTTCTGGAGATTCTCTGGATTAACAATCTTGTATTGTCTGATTCTGAGTATATGGCAACAACTGTTTGCCGTTTTCTCTTTCATTTTCATCTATCGGCCTTTATCCATCAAGATAATCTCTAAAAGATTCTTTTATCTCTTTTATCCGGTTCATCTGATCTTGATCTTGATAATACAAAAGATACTGCTTTATCTTTAAACCAGCTTCAGAGATTAAAGCTTCCGCCCAAACATTACCAACTATAGTTTCTGATCTAAGGTTAATCGAAAGAATGCATAGCCGTTATCCAGAAAGACCAATATAACAATGGGCGCGCGTTAGCCGTGCCCAATAATTTAAGATAAAACGTGTTATTAAAAAACTCTTAACCCTGTCTCGATATATCTGTTTTGGATATAAAATTATTAAGAATAGCCACCTTTTTTATTCTGTCGTCCATATATTAGGTTAAACCTTATATCCAGTATAAATTATATCAATATGGTGTCAAATAGAGAAATCTAACGAACGGACTACTCGTAGCGCAAAGCTTCAACCGGCCTAAGATTAGCGGCTCGGCGTGCCGGGAAATAACCGGATAGACCACCCACGGCACATGAAAAAAGCAAACCAAAAATAATTAAGAACAAAGTTGTTGAGGCTTCAATATAGAGAACCGGGTTAGCTTGAGGCATAGCATGTTGAATCGTCCAGGCTAATCCGGTGCCTAAAACAACACCGGCTAGTCCACCCAAAAAACCAATAATAATTGCCTCGGACAAGAAGATAAGAATAATATCTTTCTTTTTAGCTCCGATTGCCTTTAAAACCCCTATTTCTTTAGTCCGTTCATAAACGGAGGTGTACATTGTATTCATAATACCGATTCCGCCAACTAAAACAGCGATGCTGGCAAAGAAGAAAACGGCTAACTGAATCATATCCATAATGTTGCCAACCATATCGGAGGCCTTTTCACTGGTAATAACAGAAATATCGGTTGTTTCTTCTTGGCGACTTCTAAAACGAGTTTTCTCTAACTCATTTTTAATATTATCTTCCACTCGATCCATAGGAAAATTACTGTAGATTTTCGCCATAACCATTTGAGCTCCTTCTTGCCGCCCAAAAATGGATTGAAAATCAGGCCAATCCAGGGCAATCATTGAATCGTCTTGTTTGTTGCCCAAAGAACGTAAAACTCCGGTTACTTCAAAACTACGTCCTCTGATTTGGATCTGATCTCCGGCTTTCAACCCGGGCAATATCTCTTTGGGGACAAAGTTACCAACAATAACTTGGCGACGATTCATCGAAGGCCAAAAACCTTCCACTAGATCCCAACCGAGATGCTCTCGATAGAGATCAGCAGCCGTTTCCCATGGAGAACCGTACATCAAAAGTGTCTTGCTGTGGTCACCATAGCGAACCAACTCAGCTCCCCAAGCCGTAGGGACCACTGTCTCTACACCTTCCGCTCGACCGATGGCTTCGATATCGCTTCGACTGAGCTCCACTCCACCCATAAAAGTGGTCATCATGTCACTCATCTCCCCGGGCATAATCATAACAATATCACCGCCCATCATTCTCAATTCCCTCATCACTGATTCTTTTAAGCCTTCACTTAAAGAAAGCAATGAAACAACCAGAAAAACACCAATAACGATACCCAAAATAGTTAACCAACTTCTCAGTTGCCGTCCTTTCAGATTCCTTAAAGCAATTTTAAAATAAACTAATTTCATTTTTAATTGGCCGGACGACGATCAATAATTTGGCCATCTTTAATTTCAACTATTTCCTGGCCATAACGAGCCACATCTAAATCATGGGTTACGATAACCACCGTTTTGCCTCGACGATGAAAATCAACAAAGATATTCATAATCTTCTCTCCGGTTCGACTATCAATATTGCCGGTTGGTTCATCGGCTACAATAATATCAGGATTATTAATCAAAGCTCTCGATAAAGCCACTCTCTGCTGTTCTCCACCAGACATCTCAGTCGGACGATGAGTCAAGCGATGTTCCAAGCCTAAAGCCGTTAATAATGACTTAGCCCGAGCATGCCCGACATTATCGGAAATACCTTGGAATAATAAAGGCAAAGAAGCATTATCTAAAGCATTCAAATTAGGCAAAAGATTGAATTGTTGGAAAACAAAACCGATCTTACGTCCTCTAATTTCAGCCAAATGATCTTCCTTAAATCCGGAAACATCTTTATCTTCAAGGAAGACTTTTCCTTCAGTCGGTGTGTCCAAACAACTCATAATATGGAGCAAGGTTGATTTGCCCGAACCGCTTGGTCCTAAAATAGTAACAAAACTACCCGCCTCCACTTCAAGGTTTACGCCTTTCAGAACCGTTAGGTCAACCGAACCCATATGATAAGTTTTACGTACGTTTTCTAATCTGATTAACATCAGCGAACAATCACTTTTTCACCGGCTGACAAGCCGGAGATTATTTCCACCCGGAAACCTTCGCCTCTCATTCCTACCTCCACTTCTCTCTCTTCAACTTCTTTTTGATCGGATAAAACACGAACAAATGTTTTACCTTCTTCTGTTCTGAGCGAACTTTCGGGAACGGTTAAAACATTTTTTCTCGATTCCAAAAGAACTTTTATGTCGGCCGTTAAACCGGCCTGAATATTATGACCAGAATCATCTAAATCAACCTTGATCGGGTAATAAACAACATTATTGATCAATTGACTTGAAGAATCGACAAAAGATACTTGTCCGGACAATATTATGTCCGGGAAAGCGATTAATTCAATTTGAACATCTTGGCCAACTTCAATTTGACCGATGTCCCCTTCATAAATATCCGCTTCTATCTGGAAAGAAGCCAATGGCCGTAATCTAACAACTGGTTGGCTGATTTGAGTTATTTCATCTTCTTGTTTCAAAATTTCAACCACTCGACCTCGGAAAGGAGCCCTTAGAACCGCCTCCTCTAATCTTCTCTCGGCCAATTTAACCCCGGCTTGAGCCTGACCGACTCGAGCTGAATAAAGAATTTCATCCTCTAAACGAGGAGAGCCACTCTTCATCTCCCATTGAGCCAATGCCAATTGATAATTGCCTTTAGCCGTCCCAACTTGACGCTCCATCGCTTGAATCGCCCGTTCGGCTGATTTTATTAAAACATCACTATTAACCCAATGAGCATTGATCAATTGTTCCTGAGCGGATAAAGATGCTAAAGCAGTATTAATTGATACTTTCTCGGTATTAAGAGTCGATAAATCGCTCGAGCTAAAACCGGCAATATTAACTGTATCCAAAGCCGTTTTAACGTCTTCTAAGGCCTCGATCGTTGCCGTTAAAGCTGAATCTATTTCATCAATACCATCAGCTTCCTCAACTAATTGCCTTGCTCCGCCAAAATGGCTCAGTAAGGAAGCCTTATTCCAATAAATAGAGTCCTTCGCTCCAAGCAAGGAAAAAGCCGCTCGTCCTCTGGCCATAGAAAGCGCCAGGGCATCACGCGTTCCAACTGCGAAATAATCCTGTTGAATATCAACCAAGAAAAGCAAACTGTTTAAGCCCGTGTCAATTGACTGTCGAGCAGCACTTAAGGCAGTATCATAAAGTCCGTCTCTCTCGGCCAAAACTTGTTTTTCAACTTCTTCTTTCTTATCCTGAGTTTCAACTAAAGAATCTTGAGCATTATTTAAAGATATTTCGGCATTCTCGAGAGTAGCTTGATAATAACGAAGTTCTTCCGCTGATAATCCAGTCATTAGTTTCTGATAATCGGCCTGAGCCAAAGCCAAACTTTCTTGAGCTCTCTCAAGTTCAATTAACAAAGATTCACGATCCAAAGAAATTAAAATCTCTCCCGCTTCAACATCTTTTCCTTCATAAACCGATAATTTATCAATCCGACCAGTTTGATTAAAGCTAAGAAGAACTTCTTGTCCCTGCTTGACCGTACCGGTTTCTGATAAATATTGAGCTAAATCTTGATGCTCAACTTCGTGAATAACAAAATTATTATCTTTTCTCGATCCTAAATATTGATTTAGCAGCAATAAAACAATAAAAGCGGCTAAAAGAGAAAACAAAACTTTCTTTTTGTTTTTAATCAACCATTTAAACATAATAGCCATATTTTAACTGAAAAATTGCATCAAAGCAATAATATTAATAAAAAAAGACCCGTCCCGAACGGAACGAGTCTCTTTATGAAGATTAATCTGCTTCTACCCACGGACAATCTCTCTTTTGGTTCATTCGACCGGCATGACGGTGCATCATTTCTCCATTTTGCATCGAATTCATTCTTTGATTGGCCTGATCTTGTGTAATCACGCCCTGATCAACTAAATCTTGAAGAGATAATTTCATTTCTTCTCTTCTCTGTTCTTGCATCTTGGCTCTGAAGACTTCTTCATCAATCCCTTCTTCAGTCATAATCTCTCTCATACTCTTGCCCTCCGCCCAATAATTCTTAACGGTTGCGATATCAATTCCCAATAAATCAGCTTGATTTTCAAACATGAACTGATGCCTTTCGGCTATTTGTTCCGGCTCAAGACTATTAAGCCCGTTAAAACCGTTCCATCCATAAGCGAAAGCGCTTCCGGCTGTTAATAACGTTAATCCAGTTATGACTGGAATTAAATATCTTTTCTTCATCTTTTTAAGATTAATTAAGAACAATGATCTCATTGCGTTAATTATTAATACAATCAATCAATTGTTTTTATTTCATAAAAAAATGTCCTCTAAAAAGCTATCCGAAGACAACTAATTAAAGGACACAATCATTGTAGCCAAATCCGTTTCTCGTGTCAAGCTTTTTCGAATATTAAATTTAAATCTCTCTCTCCTGTTTATCTTTGGGGCGCAATAAAACAATAATTATTAATGAAATAAACCCCAGGACAAAAATCAAAACTATCTTTGCCCACCCAAGCCTTCGGCCTGATTCTCCAATTGACTCTCCTGAGTCGTCGATATCTGTAAATTCTTCTTGATCGATCAACTCTTCGTCTATTTCTTCGCCCGCTTCTTCTCCTTTTATCTCCCCGATTAAACTTGATCCATCGGCTCCCGATGTAAATTCTTCTGATAAATAATCTTCCCGAGGAAGCAGTTGTTCGTCAGCAGCCCCAGCAACTTCTCCCGCCCTGCGAGTAGTAAAAGAATATTCTCGGCTAATAGCGAATGATGCACGCGAAACTGTCCTATAATAATAAGTTGTATCGGGAGACAAGCCGACAATCTTAACAACATGATTAGAAACTTTCGGATCAACATCATATTCTGGTGTCGTCCTGGCATAACCATATCGTGGAGGAGAGTCAACATTATCATTTAAGTCCAGGGTGTGACCCTCTCCTTCTTGAGCATAAATCACTTGACTGCTACCCGGATAAGAAGTATTCCATGTGATTGTAATGCTTTCATCGATAATTTCCGTTGAGGTAACCGTTTCCTCAAAAATTAAGAATTCCTCTATCGGCAATAATCCTCCGAAGCCACCAATGGTTGTCGTTTCGGTTCCACTCCCGCCACCCTCTCCTCGTAAGGCAAATAAAATATCAAAAGAGAGATAACTTTGTTGATATCGATTTTCGGCTAGAGAATTAAATTTAGCCGTTAAAAGATAGAATTGCTCTTGATTGGCAGGTATTTTATCAAAAAACTCAATATCGTTAGCAGTAAAAAGATTTTCAAAGTTTTCCCGATAGACAATCTGGTCGCTATCCATCTTCGAGATAATCAAATCAAATTGTTCGCCCAGATTTTGATCATCCACGACATTGATGAAATTCAGCCCAAAATCTCTTTCGCTTTCATCGTCGTTAGAAACCCTGACCCAGCGATCTACCATCTGTCCCGGAATTATGTTTTCTTCTTGGAAAAGTGGATCTTGTTCTGTTTCTACAAAACTAGCCTGCGCCTGAACCGAAAAAGCCATGCCTAGCCCAAAGATCATTGAAAAACCTATTTTTGTCTTTTTAAACTCCCTCATTCTGATTATTTGAATTATTCTCTTGATTTTCTAAGCCAACTTTTTCGGTTGATTCAGGCTCTGAAATGCTCTGAGTTTTCCCCGGCAAATCGACACCGCCTTCTTCTAGCTCTGTCAGCTGGTCTGAATCTCCAGAGTCTAAATCAGGATTAACGTTCTCCTCTGGGCTATCAACCATTTCATCAGGATTCTCAGAATCATCATCGCTAAATTCACCCTCAGCGTTTTCTTCTGATTCACCTTCTGATGATTCTGACTCTTCTGAATCACTTGATTCAACGCTCTCTTCTAAATTGTGCTGATCTTCTTCGGGTTCGTCTTCATCAGAATTATCTTCTGACAATTCTGATTCTTCTTCTGAATCAACTGATTCGACGCTTTCTCCTGGGTTGTTATTGTTTTCTTCGCCACTATCTTCAGGTTCGTCTTCATCAGAATTATCTTCTGATAACCCTGGTTCTTCTTCTAAGTTGTTATTGTTTTCTTCGCCACTATCTTCGGGTTTGTTTTCATCAGAATTATCTTCTGACGATTCGGGTTCTTCTTCTGAATCGCTCGATTCAGTGCTTTCTTCTAAACCGTTCTGATCTTTCTCACTGCTATCTTCGGGCTCATCTCCATCAGAATTATCTTCTGACGATTCTGATTCTTCCTCTGAATCGCCTGATTGATTATCCTCTTCTAGTGAATTATTTTGATTATCATTCAAACTCTCTTCGTTATTTTTGATACTCGAATCTTCGCTTTCTGCTGTCTCTAACAATTCAGAATCTTCGCCCGACTCGACTCCTTCTAAATTACCACCTATCTCTTCTAGATTAAACTCAATCTGTTCTTCTGATGAATCGTCCACCTGTTTTTCAACATCTGTGGCTGATCCTTCTATTTCTAAAATGTTTTCAACGCGACTGGTATGAGAAAAACCTTCACCCCAATTAAATCCTAATTGCCAAGATTGAAAAATAATAGCAAAAGAACATTGACCCCCCAATCCGGCTGGCTCGGTCAACGTTACTGTAAAAATCCATTCCTCTGGTTCTGCTACGCCCAATATGATCGATTCATCTAAATTTAAATCTAATAGAGATCCTCGATACTTTTCTTCACCGTTACGAACAGCCTGAATCTGTAAAAAATCACAAAGATCATTCTTTGTTGAGTCAACATTCATTTTATACTGAAAATCCATAGTCCCACTATTGGCCCTAACGACTTTTCGACTGATCACGTCGCCCGATTCAAGCGAAGAAACAGCATTGATCTCTTCGCCATCCCTAATCCAATTCCCCTCTTGAATCATATTTGATAGTATGCCAACCCTAAAACTATTAGTGAAAGAACTTGCTGAATCGCTAAAGAAGGCAAAGGTAATGTGGGCTGGGACTAAATACCCCAAAGACAAAAGCATCATCAAGATAACTGCATGTATTTTAAAACCGAATTTAAGCATTGATTTCAACTTTTTTCTTTTTCTTTTTAATCTCTTGAATTATTTTCCTGATTTCATTGAAAATTATTAAAATAGCTGGTCCAATAACAACAAAAACAAATCCGATTTTACTCCCAACAAACTTTAAGAAGTAACCAACCAAAGGAACGGTTAGTCTTACTCTACCGATAACATCATCTTTCTGCACCTCCCCCATATCTTCGATGAAATTAGCATCACCTTGGGTGATGTAGATTGACTCCCCGGACACCACTTTAATATCTTTAATGCGATGAGTTGTTGGAATGTCCGCTTTTTTATCAATGTTAAAAGTAATGACATCACCAATCTCATATTCCTCACCAGGACTAACAACAATAATACTTCCCACTTTAATCTCTGGTTCCATGGAACGAGAAAGAACTACCTTGATCTGATAATTGCTAATTTCAGGAAAAGCAGCTCCAATAAAAAGAACAAATAACAAAAACAAGGGAATAAGCAATAAATAACTGAATAACGACCATTTTTTGTTTTTATCTTTTTTCATTTTATCAAAAAATCTTCTTCGTTTTATAGGTTGCCCTATTCTATAAAGAATAAGACAACCGAAAAACGAACAAATTACTGGTCAGAAGGACCGCTACCCATTGTAATTTGAACATCTAGGCCAACTGATTGACCCTGGTAAGTGTCTTTCGATGTTGGGCCATCAAGCTGAACATAGAGCCCAAGCTCTCCTTCATTTTCTCCCTCCAAATCTGGATCTTCAACAATAACAGCACTCTTGCTTAAATCAAATAGATCAGCAAAGCCATTACTATTGTTATCTACTCCGTTGATAAATCCTAGATACGCTCCACCAAGATAATTGCTGTAAGTAACCGGACCGAAGGCATGATTGGCCGGATAGAAATCACCCCACCAGTTATTCTGAGCATCAACAGTAATGTCGTCTTCGAAGTTCCAAATACCGGATTCTTCGTTGTCAACAATATTGCTGAGGGCAATTGTTGCGCTACCACCAAAGGATCCTCCCCAATTGTGCATAGAGTCTGGATCTTCTATCCAAATACCGTTCATATTCTCTCGAATATCGGCATTGCTAATGGTTAGATTTGAAGTGCCCTTCAAAACCATTCCTGCGCCACCTTCATTGCCATAAAGATTCTTTACTATGTTTGGACCATCAAAACCATTGCCCTTCATGGTCACATACTTTAATGCTCCGCTAGTAACCCCTCTCAATTCTAGACCAAAGCCATAATAAGTGTTTGAATCTACAAAAGAGAGAATGGTTAACCCCCCAGTATTATCATTGAATGTTCCACCCTTAATATCTAGGTTGGTAACCGTTCCCTGACAACTGAACCCAACGTGGCCATTACCATTAGCACTTGTATTGCTAAGGACAATATTATCCGTTGTCGAAGTCCCATTAAAGAAGATTCCAAAATCACCACTATTCTTGGCTTCAGAGTTTTTGAAGGTAACCGTTTCAAACCCTGCTCCCTCAAAAACGAATCCTGCACCAAGATTATCATCAGCCACTACATCGTTAAAGGTAACGTCGTCGACGTTTGAGCCATTGCTCCTAATGCCGTGATCACCACTTTTAACCGTAAAGCCACTAAAGGTAACTCCATCAGCTCCGTTCCAGATGACAGTCAGATGCTGTCCATTTTCATAAGTAGAGCTGGTTTTATGTTGAGCGTCAAGGATAGTCTTCCCGCTACCCGCACCGGCCAAGGTAATCCCATTGGTCGTTATCGAAACAGCGCTGGTACCATTCCAAGACTGATTATAGACCTTATAAGTTCCCTCAGCTAAACAAATCAAATCTCCTTCTCCGGCACTATTAATTGCATTCTGGATGTTACCGTTTGCAGGAACATATATGTCACAATTAGTTGGTTGGACATACGGTTCGAAATCGGTGTAGAATTCATGTCCTGCTCCCTCGGTCAATAATGTCTTTTCGTTATAAGAGAGTTCTGTAATACGCATTGATTTGTCCATTCCAGGAACACCTGGAGCTGTGGTTGTATCAATTTTCAACCAGTCAGCTGGAGTATTGCCATTGTTTCTCATAAAGAGAGAATCTCCGACAGGATCACCACCTGGAATCATGTTTTCATAATCCCAAGTTTGATAAACCACATCTCTCCAAGCATCGCAATTTTCAGCATTCACATTACACCCCTTCAACTGTAACTCCATACTGCCTGTACTAAAGGAGGTATTGTGACTAGTACCAGTATCGCTCCACCATGCTCCGGTCAGACCGACAACTGTCACTCCAACCAAACCAATGATGGCTAGACTAATTAGTATTTTTTTCATGTTAGATAAACTAATTACATTTAATTTTACTTAATTGAAGCATTATAAAATGCTTCATTTTTGTTTAATAATAATTTGTCGACCTTAAAAGAGTGCTCCTTTTTCAATAGAGCAGGCTTTGAATTGTTTATTAAACAAAAAAAGAGAAGCCACTATCAAGCACAAGCTTGATAGATCGCCTCTCCAAACTTGATTCCACTCAGCGCTAAATGTCCGAGGTCAAGAATCATAATTTAATTAATACCATACTATAAAAATCAGTCAAGGGTAAATATCTCTTGTCCATAAAGTATTGATAATTTATCAATCCGACCAGTTTGATTAAAGCTAAGAAGAACTTCTTGTCCCT
>CAZXEI010000001.1:0-8035 GCA_964639775.1 uncultured Candidatus Saccharibacteria bacterium | reverse complement strand
CATTGCGTTAATTATTAATACAATCAATCAATTGTTTTTATTTCATAAAAAAATGCCCTCCGAAGAGAAGCCCGAAGGCAACCCGTCGAAGGGCATAGTCATAATATCAAATCTTATTTTTTTGTCAAGGACAATCTTGCTATTTTTTTGAAAAAGACAATTCGGTTATCTTGGTTCGGTTAGTTTGACTATATTAAAAATTTTAAGCAAAAACCAGACGGATTAGAACAGCTGGAAAGAGTAAAATATCGGTTTGGTGGAGCTTTGAGAATGAGAAAAAGAAAATCCCTCGGCTGGAAGACCGAGGGAGATTCTTTCCGATTACGAGTTATCGGGAAACTTCAAACCAGCAAAGCTTAGTATTCGATCAGTTCGTCAATTGGGAACTGAGCAATATACTCAGAGGTAATGCTGGCTGCAGCACCGTCGGTCCAGTCAATGTCTTCTGGATCTTCGATGCGAACGCCTACATTCTCGTCGTCAACGATACCAGTAGTATCTGCGAATACCCGAATATCTGCCGAACTACCATCGGCGATAGTTCCGGTTATTGCATCAGTTACTGGAACATACAACGTATTCTCAGCCAAGAATGCGACTGCTCCTGCTGCAGCAGTATCGTTGTCATCATCGTCGATGTCAGATCCGTCTGTTAGCTGAACAGCGGTCACCTCTTCGGCATCAGTTACCGCAGTTACCACAACATTCACTGGATCTGCGCCGCCGTCATTAAGCACGAATACATCTCCAACTGCTAATCCGTGTGCAGCACCGAAGTCAACTTGGTTGTCGGTTACTGCTACGGTTAGGTCAGTAGGTGTTTCGTTCCTCAAGGCTGCAATCTCAGCACCGTTGGCGCTGCTCTTGCGAATAACCAATTCACCTGTTCCAGTCACATCGTCGTGATCAGATGACATCGTGAGAGTGAATGCGTTGAATGTTACATCCTCTGCGTCAGCCTCTGCGCTAGCACTGAATCGTAGAACCTCTCTTGCTAGCCCAGGCGTGGAACTTGCCGTGAAGTCTTCCTGCTCCACCGAAAGTACAGCTGCGCGCAACTCGTGCTCGTTTGCCGTACTGTCGTGGGTTGCATCAATCGCTTCACCCGTATCTACGCCGTCACCATCGATATCATTAAGCTGTACCTGTGGAAGGTAACCAGTGGTCGCCCCAAAACCGTCAGCGTATCCAATGAAGGTGTACTGAAGAGAAAGACTGTAGTTTTCGCCTTCCTCGAGTACCCAATCAAGAGTATCTTCATCGTTGTAGCCGTCAGCATCCGCTTCGTTTCCGAACCAGATCTTGTCATCGGTTCCTGCTATAGATCGAGTGTGATCTTCGACTACAGTTCCGCCTCCGTCTAAGAGCTGTAAGGTAGCTGAGTTTACGTTGTCCTCCAAAACACCGGCAGTTTCGATAAAGTCTATGGTGTGGAGTTCAACATCTTCGTCCTCTGCTTCTAAAAGCCAGGAGCCAACCGTGTAAGTCTTACCCATGGCAAGCACTGCGCTCTCTGGAGATGAAAGAATATTTACACCTAAGCTTCCTTCGGCTGCTACTAACGTAAAGCCGTCTGGGAGGGCTACTTCCGCCTCTTGATCTGAGTCGAGAAGAGTATAGACAATGTCGTCGTCAGTACCGTCTCCACCGACAATCTGGATTTGGTCGTCTAATGTGACTTCAATGTCGGCAACAATCTCTACGACAACTGTCTCGCCAACTTCAATAGTGAAGGTGTTTCCGAAGTCGAATATGCTTTCTGTCTCATCCGGCATTACGTCATCCGTATCCCCTTTCTGAGATCCGTCTACAAGAACACGTACATCGGCGAGATCCGCGTCATCACCATCGGGGTCAGCATTCTCGATGCTCAAGCTGTCGATACGCGTTCTCTCTCCGCCGGCTGTAAATTCATATCGAGCAAGCACTATACCGTCAGAACCGTTGGCAATATTCCCAATCGGACTGTCTGAAGCGCGCTCAACAGTGAAGTCACCCGCTGCGATGATTTGTGCGGCCTGATCCTGGTCATCGATATTTGCCTGTATGCTCACACCGTATTCATGGTCAGTGACCAAGACATCGCCGGTAGCATCAATGGTGAACTGGAAGGTGCGAGCCGCTCCTCCATTAATATCACCCTTGATTTCAAAGGTTTCTTTACCGTCCATCTCCCGGTCAATGCCTGTGAAGGCAACTCGCTTACCCGAGGTCATAGAAGAAGCGCTTGCTATCACGTCGTCGTCCTCGTCAACCAATTCGAAATTGGAGAGGTCGTCGCTAGAAAGCGTTCCCACGATCTCGAAAGTGATGCTCTGTAAAAGAACATCGCTGTCTGGATCAATATCTACCTCAGCGAGTTTAACGTTATCTGCTCCAATGTTTAGCTCTTCTGCGTCAACATCCTCGATATCAACATCGACAGTTGCAAGATCTGCATCAACCACTGTCATCATCGGACCAGACAATGGGAAGCCGCTCTTACTGGGAGCATCAGTGACAACATCGGTCGCAGCCAAAATGTCAAAGCCGACAGTTTGAGCAGCAGCCACGGCATTGTCAATGTCCAAATAAATCGAAACTGTTGCTAACCCGTTGGCCGGAACTGTGAATAAACCGGCTGCATCACTGAATTTGAACTTACGAGTAGCTGTGTTAACGGTATAATCGGAGACTAAAGCACCGTCAACATAAAGGTAAAGATTGTCGATGTCGCCATCGGTTACGAAACCTTTGCGAGTGAGGGTAATATCAGTCACCTTGTAAGCACCATCAGCTGAGAAGGTATAAGCACCAACCAACTTCATGGTTTCAGCGCTGGCGCCGGCATCAACAATGATATAATCGGCGGAAGGATGAGATGCCGCATAAGCAACCTCTAAACCGGTCACTTCTGGCTCTTCCCACTCTTCTTCATCTTCTTCATCTTCATCTTCATCTTCATCATCCCAGACTGGTTCAGTGGCAGCCACTAACAGATCGTTCAACTTAGCCCGGGTGGTAGTACCGACAAATCCGGTTCCGGCTGTTAAGCCATGAGGAGCCAAGACTTCAGTCGCGTACTTGTTCTGAAACTTGATAACCGCTGTTTCCGTCAAAGGACCAAAATAACTGGTCTCTTGTCCGGGTGAACCAACGCCAGAAGCTGCTACTTGCGTAGCTGCATCGGAGTTGAGAACAACTTGGAGATACTTAACATCATCACCCGAGCTGCCTAAACGCAGATTCTGCGCAAAGGTGAAGCCGGCTGGAACGCCGGTGATAGCCGGAGTGGTGACATCGCCAGTCATGCCGCCCAATTGTGATTGCAATTGAGCAATCTGGGTGGTTAACTGATCGATTAATGCCTCCATCTCTGCCGCGGTCATAGCCGAGGACATAAGAGGAGCCACTAAAGTACCTACCAAAGCAAAGCTGGTAATCAAGGCAAAAATTCTTTTCTTACTCATCTTAATATTTGCTTTGTAATTAATTGTTTTCTATACCTCTAATCGGCCGCTGTCGACCAGTCTTGTTTCTTTAATAAATAGAACAAGACCAACGACTTGCTTTCAAAAAATAAAAACAAACCGTCATTAATTGATTAATTCCATCAAGCGCCAAAAGGCACCTTCGTAATCTTCAGATTGATATAAATTATCCACTTCAGACAACTCTAGCATTTTCTCTTCCGATAACAGTCCTCTCTCGGCCTGGTCTTTCAAATCATTCAGTTCGCTTTCAACGAAAACCATCTTAACTTCTTCTCCTGCTTCTTCAATCTCATCACTTAAAGAAGCTAATACCTTCTCTCGATCAACTTCTTTGATATTCCGAGTCAACTCACGAATATTATTGACCACTTCTTGAATTTCTAAGGCTTGTTGGTTCTTTTTAACCGAGTCGGTACTGCCTCTCTCGCTAATCTGTTCTTTAAAATCAACAATCTGTCCTTTTAAACTCACTAAAGAATCTTCCAAAAGCATCAAAGGACTGTGTTCCGCTATTAATACCTCTTCTTCCACTAAAACCGGCTCTTGACCTAAACGAATTAAACCCAATAAGCCACCAACCAAAGCCAAGCTTAAAACCAAACCGGTTAAAGCTGGGCGCCAATTCAAAGACAACCAGTTAAGCTGAGGCTCTTCGACTCCCAATAAATCTTGCTTAGTCAAACTAACCCAGTTATTACTGGGCCCAACCTCTTTCAGTAATTTAACCTTTTTAATTAAATCTCTATCTTCCATGTCTCTATATAATAAGCCGTTATTCGGGCAAAAAAGTTACACTTATTATCTTCCGTCTCACTCCGGATCATCACTTAATTCTTGCTTTAATGCTTCTCTGGCCCGATGTAAAGCCGTTTTAACGGCTCCTGTCGATCGCCCAGACTGATCGGCTATTTCTTCCAAAGAAAGGCCATTCAAATAACGTTGAATGATTAAATCCTGATAATCTGGATTGATCTGATTCAGTGCATTCAAAATAGTATTCATCTCCTCTTGTTTAGCCGCTTGTTCTGGTAAACCGGGGCTTTCTTCTGGGATGTCTCGATCGCCCAAATAAACAACTTGCCGGCGTGATTCAACGCGATAATAATCAGCAATGGCATGCCGGGCCAACTGATAAAGAAGAGCTTTTAAATTTTTAACTTCTGGTCGATGACTATCGGGGTCCAATCCTTCTCGATAAACCAACCACCCTCTCTCAAAAACTTGAGCGGTTATGTCTTCAGCCACTTCTCGAGAATTAACCTTAAGACGGATATAACGATATATTTTAGTTACCTGCACGTCATAGACGCGACCAAAGTGTTTCCGAGGATTCATTTTAATGTCCGTAATTTAAAAGTTAGAAAATGTCCGTAGTTATACACGACTTGCTCACGTTTGTTTTTAAAATAGATAGGCATGTCCGCAATTCTTTAAATGATTGAATTATGTCCGATTAAAGGACATAATGCATGTCCGTATATGTCCGTACTTGTTCAGGAGTTATCCCCAAAATTAATTTGATAAAAAGTACCCGTTCCTCGCCCAACTCGATTAATCTTTTTCTGCTGAACCAAACCTTCTAAATCTCGTCTCAACGTTCGGCTAGTAACATCAGTCAACTGTTCTTGAATCTGACGCATCTGAATTCTAGGTCTCTGACGAATCATTTTTAATATCTTAGCTTGACGATCCGAAGGAGTTTTTGAATCATTCTTATCTGAGCTATCTGATAAATTATAAACCCGGGATGGCTCCATTGTTTCAGAACGATCTTCTCCCTTCACTTCTTTTTTTATTTCTTTATCGATTAAAACAGAAGAAATTTCTTTTTCACCCTTGCTTTTCGGCAATTCTTCAGTTTGATCAATTTTATCTAAAACATCTTTAATTTTATCTTCTAGACGACTATATTCTTGATCAAGTAATAATAAATTGATCTCATGAACCAGTTTTTGCCCTTGGGCTACTTCCAATAAAGAGCGGAGAGTTCGAACATCTCTCAGACATTGATCGGCTGTTTCTTGATCTAGGTTACTATCGTTTGAAAAATGATAAGGCGATAATTCTGTTAAAATTTTCAAAGACCAATCACGTAGGTTTAATTTCAATGGCTCATTCTCGGGGAATAAATCTGTTACCCGATAAAGAGCCGAGGTTAATTTAACGAAATCTCTTTGATCCATAATTTTGACTTTTGAAAACCGGTCATTGTTTTATGACCGTAGTCATAACTATAACAAAAAAAATGTCCACTGGCAATCATCTAAGAAAATGCCCGCGGGGAGTTAATCCGCGGGCCCTGACCCCGGCCATCTCTCTTAATGCCAAGAGAGACAAGCCGCTGTTGCCATGATTCCGATTGGAATCATCAGCGCCAACCAGATTGCCGATCCGACCAGCAACAAAACCACTGTCGCTTCCAATCCGATGTAGTTAATCAAAGAGACGATTCGATGGCTCATCGTCAACCCCCTCCCTATCCTTAGATAAATTAAATCATCCCAGAAAAAGTTATCATTGTCAATATTATCAACAAATGAATTGACAAAATAATATAATATTGTTAAATATAGCCAGGAGGTGAGAAACATGATCATGCTTCTCACGGTAGTTATGGCAGCACTTTTCTTGGGGAAACTCTCGATCGCTCTTGACAGCCGGACCGTTACCATCGTGATGGTGACTTTCCTGGCCTGGTTTATTCTCAGCTCGGGAACGAGGCTTTTGAAAGCCCTCAAGAAGGCCGATGGCAATTGGTCTGTAGCCAGAGAACGCGGAGAGGAATGGGTTGCCATGTCCATCTGGGGACTTCTGGCCATTATCTTCTGCCTAACCGAGGAGTCTATCAGCGGAACCAATCTGGTTCTGATGCTTCTCACGCCAGTCGCCTTCTGCATCTATCAATATCGCCGATTGCCGATTGATCGGGTGCAGAAACCACCGGGATAAACCGATGTAGACAAAAGTGACCCTGCGAGAGGTTCTCGCAGGGTCTTCTTCTTTAATCAAAAATTGTTTTTTCTGAAAAACTATAGTAATCTAGATAGGTTGTCCTCGTAGCTCAACGGATAGAGCACCGGCCTGCGGAGCCGGAAATGCAGGTTCGATTCCTGCCGAGGACGCATTTTTATTTTTAAATTAATAAAACAAAGGGGGGTCGACTGCTTTTGTCGATCCCCCACCCTTAAGATCATCTTTTCCTGTCACCTTTTCTCCTTCGAGGACCAAGAAAAGAACCGCAGAAACATAACGCCAGGATAAGCACAATTATGCTTATCGCCAAGAATATTGCCGGTTTCATCAGGACCCTCCGTCTTTTCTCTGCGGAAGACGGAATTTCCGTTTTCCGGTGATAATCAAGAGCACCGCAACTAGCACCAGGAAAAGAGCTAATGATCCCCAGAACGATGTCATCGGAACACCTCCTTCTTTTTATAATATGCCACATTAAAACATTAAGTCAATAAAACAAAAATCCCGCCTTAAGCGGGATTATGAAGAAATCAAGAAATGTAACCAATGAAAGGCAACTCTCTGAATCGACCACCAACATCGAGACCGAAACCAACCACGAAAAGATCTTTCTCTAATCGAAAACTGACATGATCAGGTTTAATATCTTTTTTCCGACGAGGAGTTTTGTCTATCAAAACATAAAGCTCAAGCGATGATGGTTCTTTCGCTAAAAGCATCTCCTTAACCCACGAAGCTGTATTCCCCTGATCAATAATATCTTCCACTAAAATCACTGACGATCCGGCAATCGGTCTCTTAGTGTCAAGCAGAAATTTTATCTCTTTAGAGTCAATTCCGTCCGGGTAACTAGAAACTGAGACCTCGTCTTCTTCGATATAGCCGAAATAGCCAGCTTCTCCAAAGATACGACCGACTTCATCGGCCAAAGCTGTTCGATAGCGGTTGGCTCCGCTCAAAACAGCTACAAAGACTAATTTGAAGTCTTCTTTTTTTTGAGCTTTTTCAATTAAAACAGGCAAATAATGTTCAGCAATTTTCTGAGCCGCTTCTTGAACGGCTTTCTGAATCTGTTCCGAGCGATAAAGGACTTCTATTTTATCGACTTTGGACAATGGTGTTTTCATTTTTAAAAAAAACAAAACCTCTCTTAATTTTCTAACTATTTTTCTAATAAATAATCTTAGGAAGGATTGCCCACTCGCCCCATAAAGAGGATGGCCCCTGTCTCTTGATGTCCAATAATAAAAACGAAAGGATGATCAGCCCGAAAAGCTGGTTTTTCTATTGCCGCCAGCTCTTTCATAACCACTCCTGTCGCTGCTGCTGCTTCCGTTCCTTCTTCATTAACCTCAACAAATGCTTGGTGAATAACCGCACTGATAAAAAGATTCTTCGTCCCTGTCATCCCAGAAAAATCAGCATTGCCGTCAAAAGCCGATGGCATGCCCATGGCCATCAGATCATCTTTCATGAAATATTTGGTTTCAAACTTAAATTTGGGCAAGAATAAATCAATCTCTTGGGGGTAAACAGCTTCACGGTAATTATTCAATTTTTCAAGAGTCAAAGATTCTTCCAGCTGATTA